>JBDTOF010000033.1:0-17108 GCA_039933375.1 Chloroflexota bacterium | reverse complement strand
GCGCTCGCGAATAGGACACCGCGCCAGGAATCGAACCAGGTCCGGTCCGCCGCAGCGAAGTCGTCGTTCGGTTGCATGGCGACAGCGTACGCTAGCGCTCCTGCAAACACAACTACTGTCTTGACAGTCTCTGCATATGCAGATAGTGTCCACGCACGATCATTCGACCAATCGGCGAGAAGTCCCCACCGCGGGCCTGAATGATCCGGGAGACATCCGATGGCCACACTGTTCGTTCGCCACACGGTCGACGACTACGCCGCCTGGCGCCGCGTCTTCGACGACTTCGCGCCCACCCAGAAGGCGCTCGGCGTGACCGACACGGCGGTCTATCGGGCCGCCGACAACGCGCGTGACATCACGGTTACCCATGAATTCGCGACGCTGGAGACCGCCAAGACGTTCGCCGGCAGTCAGGAGCTCAAGGCGGCGATGCACGATGCTGGCGTGAGCTCGGCACCGACCATCTGGTTCGCGACCCGGACCTGACCTCACGAGGCCGCCGTGCGCTGGCCGAAGAGTCTCGACGGCAGCGGGCGCCCGTGGCGCCCGCTGTTCGATTCCACCGGCGGGGGCGATGGCGTCCGGTCCGGTCCACCCAGGGGCTCTCCCTCACGCCGGCTGCTGGGCTGCCGCGAGCCACTCATCCCGGCCCTCGATCGGGATCTCGTCGGTTGCTAACGCGCGCCCAAGACCTGTCGGGCGCGCCATTGTCTTGAGTCACGACATCGGCGACACATAAGACGGGACGGCGACCGATTTTGACTCGCGCGATCACGATCGACGCGCCGCCCGACGATGTCTGGCCGTCGGCTGCGGGGACGCTGAATGGCGACACCGGACAGGGTCGAAGTGGTACGGCCATGCGGCTCGTCCTCGGGGTTGAGCGAACGTGGCCACCCCGAGCGCCGACCGCGTAGCGGCAATCCTCAGGGATCTCGGCGACCGCCTCGGCGCGATCCACCAGGCTGAGGTCGACGCGCTCGACATGACCGCGAGGGCCATCGGCAGATGACGTTGCGGAGGATGCGTCTGAGCGAGCTTGGCGGCACGGCCTGACGCAACCGACGGTACGCCACCGACGGCCAGGGGCTGGACTGACACGACTCCAGATCCGATCAACGCGACAAGATGCTCGCACTTGCGGGCTGTAGGCTTGCCGGTGTGAGCTCCACGCCGTTCGACTTCGACTATCGGGCCCGTGAGATCGGCCAGCCGGTGCGCCGGGCGGTGGCATCGATCTGGTACGCACGAGGAACCGTGCCCTACCGACGTGAGCGGATCGCTCCGACTGGCTCAACGGTGGCGGTCTTCGTTCTGGGCGACCCGATCGTGGCATCCCAGACGTGGCCGCGAGCGACATCGGTGCGCGCAACTGAAGGGTTCCTCATCGGACCGCACGACCGCTCGGTCATCAACGAACCGGCCGGCGAGACGGTTGCCGTCGGGATCATCACGACCGCGGTCGGCTGCCGCCCCGTCTTCGGCCTGGAACCGACCAGGATCGCCGGTCAGGTCCTGGACCTGGTCGAGAGTTGGCCGGCGGCCCGGGACATCCGTGCGTCGCTCCTCCGGTTGACCGACCCGGAGGAAATGCTGGACCTTGTCGCGGGCCACCTCACGGCGAACATCGATCTGACCGACCCGGGACTCGATCGATGTGAGCGCGCGGTCGCGCTCCTCGGCGACGACCCAACACTGCCCATCGCGTCCATCGCGCGCACCGTTGGCGTCTCTCATGGGCATCTCGACCGCGAGTTCGCCCGGATCGTCGCGCTCAGCCCGCGCCGGCTCGCGCGTCTGCTGCGGGTCCAGCGCCTGCTCGAAGGGATCGATGCCCACGGGGCTGTGGCGTGGGCCAGCCTCGCCGCGGACCTGGGTTGGTCGGATCAGTCCCATCTCATCCGCGATGTCAGGCGCCACACGGGTGTCAGCCCGTCTTGGTACGTGGCTGCGCAGCGTGCCTGGATATCGCAAGGCTCGCCAGCTCTTGCGGGGTTCGTGCCCGAGCCGATGTGAAATCCGTTCAAGACCTGGGTCCCCACCCAGCGCACTATCGCGCACATGGATACCGCATCAGCAACCCAGCTTCGGAACATCGAAACGCAGACCGGGATCACGGTTGACGGATTCGCCACGTTGATCGCAGAACGTGGCCCCTTGACCCACGGAGGGATCATGGCCGTCCTCAAGACTGAGCACGGCATGAGCCACGGGAATGCGAATCTCATGGCGCGCCTGGTCCGCGAGCAGATGGCCGGCGGCCCACCACCACCCGAGGCCCTGCTGGACGCGCAGTACAGTGGAGCGAAGACGTCCCTGCGACCGATCCACGACCGAGTGGTCGAGATAGCTTCAGGCTTCGGTCCGGACGTCACGGTCGTGGTCCAGAAGACGGGCGTGAGCCTGCGCCGACGACGTCAGTTCGCAGTCGTTCAGGCGCCCGCTGCGTCGCGCGTCCAGCTCGGCCTCAACCTTGAAACGACTCCCGACGACCCGCGGATCATCGAAACCACCGGGATGTGCTCTCACCGGGTCGATCTCCCCTCTTTGCAGAGCGTCGACGACGATGTGGTCGCGTGGCTGGAACGCGCCTACTCCGAGGCCGGCTGAGGAACGGCGATGCGCAGGCTCCAACCCCTGACGACCCTCGTCGCGGTCGGCTTCCTCGTCGCGTGCGCGCCTTCCGCGAGCGTCGCGGTCGGCTTCCTCGTCGCGTGCGCGCCTTCCGCGAGCGTCGCGACCGTGGCCCCGACGAGCCCGGCCTCGGCCGAGCCCGCAGCGACGGCCTCGCCGACCGACCCGCCCCTGGCCCCTTCGACCGACTCCGACGCGCCCATCCGGATCGGGTTGCCGGGCGCCGGCCCGCTCGGATTGGACATCGTCGATGGCACGGCCTTCGTCGCCATGCACGACAGCGGCGAGCTGGCGATCGTCGATCTGGCGACCGGGACGGCCCAGGTCGTGGCGCTCGGCGACGGCCTGACCCATGTCCTGACGTTGTCGGCGGAGCGGTCTTGTGCCAGGTCTCGGCGAGGGCGTCGCGCCACTCCAGCGCCCGATGCCCTGGCAGGTCTTGGGCCCGTTGCGTCCCGATGACGTCCAGATGTTCCCGCAGACAGATGTTCCCGGAGACACGCCATGCGGGCGAGGTAGTCGCCATCATCGATGGGAGCGGCGGCGTGCTCCAGGGCGAGCTCGCCCATCTGGCGTTCGAGCCGGGCGCGGTCCGTGGCCGCGGCGCAGGACGCCGGGTCTCGTCTATCGAACGGGCACACGCAAATCAGCGAGCGTGTCAGCCGCGGTGGGCGACGGTTCCGCGGACAGAATCTCAAGCTCGGACGGCGAACAAGCTCCACCTGCCGGGGACGCCCTTCAATTCGTGGCTACCGCGTTCGTCGAACGCCAGGCCGGAGCCGACGACGAGGTCCTTGACCGTGCTGGACACGAGCACCTCGCCCGCGCCGGCGAGAGCGGAAACCCGTGCCCCGATATGAACCGCGAGCCCAGCGATGTCATCGGAAAGCACCTCGATCTCGCCGACGTGGAGCCCGGCTCGAACCTCGAGGCCGAGCTCACCGACGGCTTCGCGGATGCCGATCGCGCAGCGGACCGCGCGGGCCGGGCCGTCGAACGTCGCGAGAAAGCCGTCGCCCACGACCTTGATCTCGTGACCGTCGAATCGATCGAGCTGCCTGCGGATGACCCGGTTGTGATCGGCCAGCAGCCTCTGCCAACGCCCGTCGCCCAATTGGGCGGCCAGTTGCGTGGAGCCAACGATGTCGGTGAACAAGACCGTTGCGAGCACCCGTCGCGGATCCGGCGCAGGCCGGACGCCCGTCACGAAGTCCTGGATCTCCGCGACGATCGCGTCCTGATCGCCGGCCCAGATGAGGTTGTCGGCGCCCGGCAGTTCGACGTAGGTCGCCCCTGGGATGTGATCGGCGATATAGCGCCCGTGCTCGGCCCGGAAGCCGGTCGCATCCGACCGGTGGATGACGAGCGTCGGGACACGAATGGCGGGCAGCACGTCGCGCACATCGCTCTCGTAGATCAAGCGCACGATCGCTTTCGTACTACCGGGCGTCGCCGCGCTCCGCTCGTAGCGCGCCCACGAACGGCGGATCCGCTCATCGCTTGCGACCGACGGCGCGAAGACGTCGATCATGACGCCCCGGCCGGTGTCGTCTTCGGCGAGGTCGAGCGCCGGAGCCAGTGCGTCGATCGGAGCGCCGATCGAGAAGTCGGGCGCCTCGAGATACCTGGCGAAGCAGTCGACGAGGATCAGGCTCGAGACCCGTTCCGGATGCGCCGCGGCAAACGGCATCGCCAGGATGCCGCCGCCGATGTTCGCGATCACGGCCGCTCGCGGCGAGTCGACCGTGTCGAGCACGGCGGGGATGTCAGTCATGAATTCCTCGAGTGTCGGCAGCGAAGACGTGGGGATCGGGTCGGATAGGCCCGTCCCCCGCTTGTCGAACATGATGAGGCGCCCGAAGGCCGCCAGCCGCTCGCGGAACTCCGCAACCGGTGGCACATCCCACTGGGCGTCGAGGTGGCCGAACCATTGGTCGAGCAGCAGGATGTCCGGCGGCCCGTCGCCGATCACCTGGTAGGCCAGGTGGAGCTCGCCGAGTCGGGCATAGCGCGTCTCCGGAACCATTCCAGTAGCGTACCAACAGGCAAGGGCCGTGTGGCCCCGCCGCCTACCATGGCCGCGATGTCAGCGGATGTCGCCGGTCCAGGCGGATGGCCTCGCGCACCACGATCCGGTCGAGCCATGGCCGCAGTGCCTGGGCATCTCGAAGACTGTTGCGTTGTCGCCAGGCCTGCTCGAGCGCGGCCTGGACGGCATCACCCGCCTCACTGCTGTCCAGGCAGACCAGGCGGGCCAGGCCGACAAGACGGCCGTGGTGCTCGCGGACGAAGGCGTCGAGGCCTGGGGCATCGAGTGCCAAGCCCGTCCCCGCGATGGCGTCCCGTCGAGCGTCCGAGGTCAAGTTGCTCGCTCCGTCCTGCTGGCTTTGAACCATAGAGGCAAGGGCGAGGCGTTTCGGGTGAATTTTCGTCCATCAACGATGTTGGCGGCGCACGGTAAGTGCGCGATTTCGGCTGCGGACGCAGTCATGAGCTGACCGACGTGGGGGGTGGGAACGCCGGGTCCGGATGCGAGAACGTGCATTGGCATGACTCGGTTGGTGTGCGCCCCAATCCTCCGCCACTTCAGGTTGACTGTTCGAGGCTCCCTACCACCAGCCATCCCTCCGCCCGTCCCCGGTAGATCAGCTGCTCGGTCGTGAGGCCCGATCGCGCACGTAGGTCAGCCGGGCGTCGTTTCACCGTGCTCGGGCGACTGCCGACGCGTGCCGCGGCCTCGAGCACGAAACCTCCCCCCGCGACGTAGGCGGCTAGCTAGCGGCCTCACCTGGGCCTGGGTCGCGGCCGACGGGAGTTCGCCGCGAAGATACCCATCCCTCATGCGAGTCGCCTGACCGCGTTCAGCCACTCATCGCGCCCCTCGATCAGCACCTCGTAGGTTGCTATCGCGCGCCCAACACCTGTCGGGCGCGCTCTAACATCCTGTGGCAGCGCGAGCGCAAGCCCGTGGACGTAGGCGTCCGGGGTCAGGCCAACCGACACGATCTCTGGCCCGACAACGACGATCCGCTCGTAGATCGCGTGTAGCAGGTCTGCCATCTCCGCCGGCACGTCGGCCTCCTTCAGGGATTGCCCAAGGGCGCGTAGCCACTCGACCGCCCGATCGGCAGCGAACCCGCCCGCCGAATGCCCGCCGGGCGCGTTGCGCTGGCGACGCAGCTACTTCAGGCGACCCAGATACGTGCCGTCGTGAAGCGCGCCAGCGGCGTGTTCGAGCGCGAGTTCGCCGCTCTGCCGATCGACCCTCGCCCGTTCGACGGCGACCGGTCGCCGGATCGATCCGAATGCAGCCACGGACTGACGCGATCGTCGCGTCGTCCAGCCGGATCCGGCGAGCTGGGCGTGCGGGGGCCGTCTCAGGTCTGTCGGGCCTCAGGGCCCGTGACGCGTAACCGGCGCCACGCCCGAGGCGACGCCAAGCGACGCATCGCAGCCCTGGGAAGAACGAGCGAACCATGGTGTGGCGGCCGCGGGACCGCGCCCCAGCGAGGTGGGAGGTGGTCGTTACGGCGATCGGGCAGCGCGGGACAGACGCCGGGCCCGGGACGAATCCACGCCGGCCGATGGCACGACCCGATCTGAGGACCGGCTACCGATGATAGGCTCGCAGCACCGCCGCGCCGCGCTCCCCTAGACAGGAGGCTGCGTCAGCGGCGCGAGGAGGATCGGCTGGTGGCGCACGGCCCCACGATCGACGACGTAACCGAGCGGAGCCGCCTGTTCCGTGGGCGGGATGTCACGGCGTCGCTCCTGTCGGGCGGGCACGTGAACAGCGCCTACGTTGTGCAGGTCGGCGAGACCAGGTACGTCGTTCGCATCCCGGGCGTCTCGAGCCAGCTGCTCGTTCCTGACCGAGCGAACGAGCGACACGACACCGTGGCCGCCGCGGCGTCGGGCGTCTCGCCCCAGGTGGTCGAGTACCTCGATGACTGGCAGGTCATGATCCTCGGGTTCGTCGAAGGCGAGACGTTGACGGACGAGACGATCGCCCTGGGGGACCGGATCCCAAGGGTGGCGGATACGCTTCGGACACTCCACGCCGGCCCCCGCTTCCGATCGGATTTCGACATGTTCCGCACCACCGAGCGCTGGTTGCGGATCTGCGATGAGCGGGAGATCGCGATCCCCGAGGGGCTCCCGGAACGGATGGACCGGGTGCGCCTGGCCGCGCGAGCGCTCGCCGTTCAGCCGATGGAGTCGGTCCCCAGCCACAACGATCTGAGCTCTGACAACCTCATCGACGATGGTCGCCGCCTCTGGCTCATCGACTTCGAGTACAGCGGGAACAACGACCGGTGCTACGACATCGCCGACCTCGCGAGCCAGGCCAGCCTCGACGACGATCGGCGCGCGGTGCTATGCGAGGCATATTTCGGCGTCGCCGACCCCGCGCTGCTCGCCCGGATGCGCCTGCATTCGACGATTGCGCACATCGGCTGGGCCGTCTGGGCCTCGATCCAGCTTCGAGTCTCATCGCGCGAGATCGACTTTGCGAAGTACGTCACGGCGTACTGGGATCAAGCCCGCGCCATGCTGGACTCCGAGGAGTTCCCCCGATCGATGCACGAGGCGTCCCGGGGCCGCGTCTCCGACTGACGACCGGACTCGCCGGTCTCGCGTGGGTGGTAAGGAGCCCGATCCATGAGTGCGCCCGCGCTGGCGCGAGCGCGTGAGTGTCGAACCCACCACGCGGCGCGAGGTGGCCGGCTTCTTCGGTGCGAGCGGCGGCCTGCTCCAGGGCGAGCTCGCGCATCTGCCGTTCGAGCCGTGCGCAGTCCATGCCACCGGGCGCTCGCCGGCCGATTAGGTCGTCCGAGACGGGCAGTCGAGCCCGCCATGCCGCCGGTCGGCGTGTCTCGCCGGGGCCGCGGTGTCGGCGGATCAATCCGGTGTAGAGCGGGTTCTTGAGGATGCAGCGGAAGCGGTCGGCGCTGAGTCCAGTCTCGACCGCCAACTCTTGCGGAGCGGTTCGTTGCGCCTCATCATTGGTCGACCGGACGGCCCCGCTCGCGCGTCTCGCTGGTTGGCCGCCCCCGATAGGAGGGCGTCCCTATGTCCAGAGAGATCGTCAACACGCCCGACGCGCCGGGCTCCGCGACGTACGGGAGCTTCCCGTACAGCCAGGCGGTCAAGGCGGCCGGCCTCGTCTTCGTGTCGGGTCAGGGCCCGTTCGACCCCGCGACTGGAGCGGTGGTGGGCGAGACCATCGGGGAGCAGACGCGGCAGGCCCTCAAGAACTGCGACGCGATCCTCCGCGCCGCTGGAAGCTCGATGGCCAAGGTCGTCAGCGCGAGCTTCATCCTCCGCTATCCGGAGGACTTCGCCGGGATGAACGAGGAGTGGGTCCGCTGGTTCCCGACCGACCCGCCCGCCCGGCAGGGCGCGAAGCATCCGCTCGACGCAAAGGGGCTGCGGATCTCGATCGCCCTCGTCGCCGAGGCATGAGCGCCTCGGCGCACATCGACACGATTCACACCTACTACCGGGGCTGTAGCACCGGGGACGCGGCGCTGATGACGTCGGTGCTGGCCCCGGATGTCGTGCACTACTTCACCGGCGCCGATCCGGTTCGCGGAGCCGAGGAGCTCGCCGCCCACTGGGTCGAGGACAACTCCGGTGACCGGCGTACGACGTGGACGGTCGATCGGGCGATGGTCGAGGCTGACGAGGCCGTCATCGAATGGTCGATGTTCATCACCTTCCTCGACGACCGACCCGGGCAACGACTACGCGGCGCGGAGTGGTACGCATTCCGCGACGGCTGCATCGCCGAGGTGCGGGCCTACTACCGGTGGATCCCGGGCGAACCCGTCTCCGAGCTCGGCGGCTTTCCCTATGCTGAGCGGGGCTATCCGGATGGACCGAGGGAGGACCCGCGATGAAGCATGACAGGACCCAGGACTTCGCCGAACCGCCGTCGCCGGAGGACCTCGAGGCGATCACCGCGGTCGCCCGCGACTACGTCGAGGGCTGGTTCGATGGCGACGAAGCCCGCATGGACCGCTGCCTCCATCCGGAACTCGTGAAGCGCACGATCTACCGCGATCCGGCGACCGGCGACTGGTCGCTCGGACGTCCGGCCGACGCGGAGATGATGGTGGGCTGGACCCGGGCCGGCGAGGGCCGCACCACGGTCGCTGGGGAGCGGCAGTTCGAGATCACGATCGATGCTGTCTTCCGACACGTCGCCACGGTGAGGGTCCTGTCGAGCCCGTACATGGATCTCCTCCACATTGCGAAGCTCGGCGATCGATGGTTCATCGTGAACGTGCTCTGGGAGGTCCGGCAAGGCGAGACGGAACCCTGATGGACGGTCGCCGCAAGCGCGTCCTTCGCGACCACAATCGGGTTGCGCCGGGCGACGCGATCGGGATCGCGATCCGCATATCCGAGGATCACATCCGCCTCGTCGCCGACCTGCTGGCTCCGGGGGTTCCGCCGGAGCGCGTCTTGAGCGTCGTGGGCTCGATCACGATGTACCCGACCGTTGGTCACGATTCGCTCAACGGTCGTCCAGTGCCGCATCGCTGGGTCAACGTGATCACCGACCCGCCGGCCGGCGTGCCGCCGGATGACGGCATCGGCGGTCTCGCCTGCATCGGGGCGCCGTCGGACGCCATCAACCGGATGTGGTGGCGCCACGGCCTCGGGCGTGTCCCGGGGCGGCTCTCCGTAGCGCTCGATCGCGAGCGCTGGGCGGCGCGGGTCCGGGTCGCGACGAACGGTGGAACGATGACGGCGACTGCGGTGTTCGAGCCGGCCGGGGAGCCCTGGTCCGCCCTGCCCCAGCACTACTACGTGCTCTGCCAAGATCCCCCGGTGCTTCTCGTTGGCGACGAGTGGGGCACTCGGCACGAAGGTTCGGGGTCGGTCGAGCTCAGGACCCCGCGGGGAGTCGAGGTGTTCGAGGCCTACGTCGGGCTCGATCTCGATCTTGGCTGGGACTACGTACTGGGTGGTCCCTGACTGCCGACCGCTCGTCGAGCCTCAGGAGCGCCACCCTTACGACACGCGATTCGCTCGCCACTCCATGATCGTGCTACTGGGGTCACGAGGTCAGGACTTCCCGAGCCCCATCTCGCGGGTTCGAATCCAGTCTGGTGCCGCCATTCCTCCGGCTGGGCCATACCCGCGGGTTCAGGCAGCCGCGGTGGCAGGATCCACACGAGCTGCGCGGGCGTCGTCGCCTCCACCTTGGACCGCGCATTCGCCAGGTGGTGCTTCACGGTCGAGTGCGACTGGCCCAGCTGGTGGGCGGCTTCCTTCTCCGAACCGGCGTCGAGAACCGCAGCCACGACCGCAATCTCACGGTCCGCGGCGGGTCCGGCGGAGCGGCGCACTCTCAAGCCCGTCCCCTCGCCGCAGCGAGCCACTCATCCCGCCCCTCGATCGGGATGGTGTAGGTTGCTAACGCGCGTCCCACACCTGTCGGGCGCGCCAGTTCAACCTTTTCGGGCAGCGCGAGCGCCAATCCATGCACGTAGGCCACCTGGGTCAGCCGGACACCCACGATCTCGGGGCCGGCGACGGTGATCCGGTCGTAGATAGCGTGGAGCACGTCCGCCTTCGCCTCGGGGACGTCTGCCTCGGTCCAAGTCGCTGATAGGGCGCGGAGCCACTCGATCGCGCGATCGGCGGCAACCCGCTCGCCCCTGGTCCGATCGACGTCGTCCTTCGCCTCGCGCAGGTCTCGGAGGCGCTCGAGGTAGACCTCGTCCTCGAGGTGGCCCGCTGCGTGCTCGCGCTGGCGGTTCTCGACGCGACCAACGCGCCCGTCGCGGCTGTCGCGGCTGTCGTATCGGACGGTTCACCGCCACGTCGCGGCAGTGCTGGGAAAGTTCGGCGTAAACCGTCGCGCAGCGGCCCGCTGCGGCAGCTGCGAAGCTGGGGATCGATCTCGGAACAGTGCCCGTCCGGGCAAATTAGGCAGCAGATGCCGATGTCGAAGGCTTCAACTACGGCCAGGCTACCAACGCGGCCAACGTCCCTTAGCTGACGATCGCTCGGAGGAAGGTTCAGATGCTCACAGGCGCCACGATCTCGCTACGCCCCATCACCGAGGGGGATCTCGATGACCTTCACAAGACAACGCTCGATTTCGATACTCGCGGCCCTTGGTATCCGTTGCCGAGCCAATCGCTGACGAAATACCGGACGTCCTTCGCAGAGTCCGGCCTCTGGTCGACGGACCTGGGCACGTTCGTGATCGTGGACGCTGAGGATCGGAAGCTCGGAGTCGTGGGGTGGGGCAAGCAGGACTCGTATGGAGCCGACGTGGAACTGAGCTATCGCCTCTTCGACCGGGCGCAAATGGGGAAGGGGATCGCCACCGAGGCAGTGAACCTGGTTGCGGACTACCTGTTCGATTGGCTTCCCATCCACCGCCTCGTGCTCTACATCCACGTCGACAACGTCCCGTCCCATCGCGTCGCCCAGAAGTGCGGCTTCACGCAGGAGGGGACGGCGCGTGAGGCCTGGTTTCACCGCGGCGAGTGGCACGACCTGAGCATCTTCACGCTGATCCGCCACGAACGCGACGCTCGCCGGCCGAAGGAGAGGTAGCTAGCCCGGCGGCTGGAAATGTCACAGAGACGTATACCAGCCCAGAGCATCGGGTAGTTTGCTGACCGAGCCCTGAGTCCCTAAGGGCTGGCCACAACAGGTCACCTCGCTACTATCCGACGATGCGGCTACTCGAACGCGACGCGGTGCTGGCGACACTCGGGGAGTTGCGCGCAGAATCTGTCGCTCGCGGGGGACGCCTCGTCCTGGTGGAAGGCGAGGCCGGCCTCGGCAAGACGAGCCTGCTCCGCACCTTCCGTGACTCACTGCCCCGCGGCCCGAGGATCGCCTGGGGAAGCTGCGATCCCCTGACCACTCCAGAGCCGTTCGAGCCATTGCTCGACGTCGCGCCCGGTCTCGACGAGGGCTTCGCGCAGCTTCTCCACCGCCATGCCGGAGTGTCCGACGTCGCGCGGGCGTTCCTTGCCGCGCTCCGATACGAGCGAGGAGTCGTCGTCCTGCTCGACGATCTGCATTGGGCGGACGAGGCCACGATCGACGTGCTCCGCTTCGCGGCTCGCCGAATCGAGTCAACCCGCGGGCTCGTGGTTGGCGCATTCCGGGACGACGAGCTGAAGCGCGATCATCCGCTCCGCCTCCTCCTCGGCGACCTCGCGACGTCGCCCTCTGTCACGCGACTACGCCTCGCGCCGCTTTCGGTCACGTCGGTTGCCGAGCTTGCTCGAGGCACCGACCTCGATCCCGACGAGCTCCACATGCGGACGCGAGGCAACCCTTTCTTCGTGACCGAGGTCGTGGCGGCGACTCCGGAATTAATGCCTGCCACAGTGCGCGACGCGGTGCTCTCTCGCGCGAGGCGTCTGTCTCGGGAGGCCCGTACGACGCTCGACGCGGCCGCCGTCATCGGTCCCATCGTCGATCCCTCATTGCTCGCGGACGTCCTCACGCCGGCGGCCGAGGAGTGTGTCGAGCGTGGTCTCCTGCTCGTGGACGGCGCCATGTACCAATTCCGGCACGAGATCGTTCGGCAGGCGGTCCTCGACATGATCGACCCAGGTCGCCGTCGCACGCTCCACGCAAGCGTCCTCGATGCACTCGTCCGAGCGGATCCCTCACAGAGGTCCCTCGCTCTGCTCGCACACCATGCAGTCGAGGCTGCCGACGCCGACGCGGTCCTGCGCTACGCGCGCTCCGCCGGCGCCGCCGCCGCGAGTGCCGGCGCCCATCGCGAAGCGGCCGCCCAGCTCGAGTCGGCAGAAGCGTTCGCAGGAAGGTTGTCCAGGCGCGACCGCGCGCGCTTCTTCGAGGATCTCGCACGAGAACAATTCATCACCGGGCGTTATCACGCAGGACTCGCCGCATACGACCAGGCGATCGGCCTCTGGCGAGAGCTGGGTGACGTCCGCGAGGAGCTCCGTCTCGTGAGCGAGGCGGCGAAGAGCTACATCGCGTCGGGCCGGAACGGCGACGCGAGGAAGCTCGAGCGGCGAGTCGCCGAGCTGGGTGACGGGCTCGAGGACGGACCGGTGCGGGCCGAGGCCCTCAATACGCTGGCGTACCTCCGGGTCCAGGAGCGTGATCCGGAGGCTATCGAGCTGGCGCGGGCGGCCATCGCCATGAGCCCGCCAGACGGATTCGATGCCACGGTCCTGATGGCGTCGATCACCCTGGGCACGGCGCGGCTCCAGCATGGCGACGACACCGGGCGGCTGGACCTGCTGCACGTCATCGACACCGCCATGGAGCACGGCGTCGATCGGACCATCGCGCACGCCTACACCAACCTCGTCGAGGTGCTCTGTGAGGAGCGTCGCTTCGCCGATGCCGAGCCGCACTTCGAGGCCGGCCGGCGCTACCTCACCGACCGTGAGCTCGACGTGCAGCGGCTCTATCTCGAGGGCCAGCTCGTCACGACCGACGTGTACCGGGGCCGATGGCCCGAGGCTGATGCACTCGGATCCACGATCCTGGCGAACCGTCAGAACTCGGTGATCGGGCGGATACTCGTCCTCGCGGCGCTCGGCCGACTTCGGGCCCGGCGCGGCGGATCCGGTGCGTCGAACCTCCTCGACGAGGCGCTCGTGCTGGCGCGACCGACCGGGACACTCCAGCGACTTGGTCCGGTGCTCGGTGCCCGCGCCGAGGCGGCGTGGCTCGAGGGTGATTTGGATCGGGCTGCTGCCGAGGCGGAAGCCGCATATCCGCTCGCTCGCGACGGCCGAGATCCCTGGCAGCTTGGTGAGATCTGCTGGTGGCTCAGGCAGGCAGGCCGGCCCATGGACGACCGTGCCGACGTGTCGGCGCCTTGGCGCTCTCAGCTCGCGGGCCGGTGGCGTGAGGCCGCTACCGCATGGCGCTCCGTGGACTGTCCCTACGAGGCGGCTCGAGCGCTCCTGGAATCCGATGATCCAAACGAGGTCGAGGAGGCCCGGGCGGCGTTCGACCGGCTCGGTGCATTTCCCGGCGCAGGACTGGCGGCTCGTCGCCTCCGGAGCCTAGGGATCCGTTCGATACCGCGAGGCATGCGGGCGTCGACTCGCGAAAACCCGCTGGGGTTGACGGCGCGCGAGGTTGAGGTCGCCCGCCTGGTTGCAGATGGACTGTCGAATGAGCAGATCGCGACGCGACTCTTCCTCTCGCGGCGCACTGTCGATCACCACGTAGCTGCCGTGCTCGCGAAGTTCGAGGTCGTGCGACGGGGCGACGTCCGCCTCGCGGCCGCGAAACACGGACTGGATCTCGGCCGGAGCGCTCCTGCAAATTAGGCATCGATTGCCGTTGTCGCAACGAATGCGCGGGGTGAGCCTGTGACCGCGCGACGATCACGTGGCCGCAACCGACAGGGAGGGCGAAATGGCCAAACAGGAACTACCGACGGATCGAGCGATGGCCGACCTGCCAGCGACACAATCGCTGCTGCGGGGACCACGCGTTCACATCCGGCCGACGATGAACAGGGATCTCGACGAGCTCTACCGTCGGTCCTCGGATCTCCAGTCGCGGGGGCGCTGGTTCCCGATCGGCGTCCGCTCAGAGGCGGCGTTCCAGGCCTCGTACGCCAAGGATGGCCGCTGGGGCGACGACCTCGGGATCATGCAGGTCATCCAGAACAGCGATGAGGCCTTCGTCGGCTATGTCAGCTTCGAGCATGTTGTCGCGGATATCGACGAGATCAATCTCGGCTACTTCACGTACCCAGAGTTCAGGGGTCAGGGTTACGCGTCCGAGGCAACGCGCCTCCTCGTGGAGTTTCTGTTTGCCACGCGGCGCGACATGAACCGGGCGGCCCTCTACATCCACCCGGACAACGCGGCGTCCCTCCGACTGGCGGAGCGCTGCGGCTTCACGTACGAGGGCCGGATCCGGGAAGGCTGGTTCAACCTCGGCGAGTGGCACGACCTGCTGGTCTACGGCTTGCTCCGGCGCGAGCTCCGCGATGGTCGGCCACCGGCGCCGATGAATCGTTGAGCGACTGCGTTCGAGGAGGGTTCCGAAATTTTAGGGGTAAGCAGATCGCGGTCAGACCGACCCCAAACTGGTCCGCCGACAAATAGAACATCTGTACTGTCGCGGCCCACAGGATTCGAGCATGCCGCCGGGGACGCAACCCGTGCCGCGGTCGAGGTGGTGTTCGCGACACTCCATCGCCTGCTTGGCGTGGGTGTCGGCGAGCACCTCGGATATTTCATGACCGGGCTATGGACGCTGCTCATCGCCGCGTCGATCCTCTCGACGGCGGTGCTGCCGGTGTGGCTCGGGTTCATCGGGCTGCCGATCGGCGGCGCGCTGCTCATCGGCACCCTCGAGTTCGTTGGTTCGAACGAGCGCGATGGCTGGCCGTTGGCCGGCACGATCGTCCCGATCGCCTACATCGCCTGGTCGGTCTGGCTGATCCTGCTCGGGGTGTTCCTGATCGTCTGACGGGGCCAGCGCTCCCAATCATCGAGAGTTGGTGGTTCTACGCCAGCGAGCCGGCCAGCTTCGCCTGAAGGCGTCGCGGTTCGAATGCGGCACCACCAACGGGCTCCAGGCTCGGGGCGAGCAGCCAGCCAGCCGCCCTTCCGGTGTAGGGGCCGTTGCCACGGTGGGCTCTGACAGGCGGTTCCCCTGGCCGTCCCTGCTTCTCCTCCGTCTCAGTCGCGAGGGGCCCCAATGGCGAGCAGCGTCTGGACGAGAGCGTCGGTCAGCCAGGCCTGATAGCGCTCGTCGCCCCAGCCCCTGCTGAGGACCAGCGAGTCGTAGATCGCAAGCGAGCACAAGGTCCACGCAATGTCGATCCCGACGTCGACTTTGAGGCCTGGTCTGAGTGCCCCCCGGTCAGCGAGCATCTGGACGAACCGCCCCTGTCCGTCCAGCCGCCAGGCCTCCATCTCGTCCCATAACCGCCGGAGTTCGGGATCGCTCCCGCTGGCATCGCGGAGGGCGCGAAGGAGCGGACCCGCGCGACGATGGATCCCGGGCTGCGTCGCCGCATAGCCCGCCACCTGTTTGCGCGGATCCGGCTCGTCGAGAATGGCGCGAATCGCCGGCCGCTCCTCGACGGGGAGACCGGCCCGACCGGCGCCACCCGCCAGCAATGCGTCCACCACTGCCCTGAACAGTGCGGCCTTGCTGCCGAAGATCCGGTAGACGGTCTCGACCACGACGCCGGCCCCGCTCGCGATTTCGGCCAGCGGGACGCCGTAGCCGCCTTCGCGGAATAGCAGGCCGGCGGCCGTGACGATGTCGCGTCGCGTCTGCGCTGCCTGCGCCGCGCGGCGGGGTGACTGGTAGCGACGACTGGTCTTGACGCTCTCGGTCATTTCGTGCAACTCTATCTGATGTGAACTCACGTTGGCTTGCGTGATCATAGATGAAGGAGCGTCCGATGTTCGCGGTCGTGGTTCGAGAAGCGGGCGAAGCGGCTCAGATCGATGGCAGTGGAGGCATGGTGAGTGCGAACGTAGCGCCGCGTGTACGCGAGGCGCCGGGCTTTATTTCGGCATTGTGGATGAGCGACCGGGCCGGCAGAACGCTCAATGTGCTGGTCTTCGAGTCCGAGGAGGCCGCGCGCGTCGCCCTCGAGGCTGCCCGATCCGCCCCCCGACCCCCGTTCATACAGGTCGAGTCCATCGAGGTCTACGCTGTACTGGCGAGCGCGTAGGGGGGCGGCATCGAGTCGCGGGCCGGTCGCTGCTCGGCGAGCGGGGGACGCACCTGGTCGGACAGCTTCGGGGCGAGGATCCAGACGATGGGCTCGGTTGTTGCCGCGTCGTCCTTGGACCTGGCGTTCGCCACAGTCGAGGATCCATCCATCCCCGCCCCGGTGCTCGCGGAGCTCGACCACTGCTTGCTCCTGCAGCCTCCTTCCACCTGGGTCTTGTCTTCGTGTTGACGTCATGGCTCCTCTTGCATGGTCGCCCGGCGGCCTCGACGTTCTCGTGACGGCTTAGCGCGCGGCCACCGGACCCGGCATCCTCAGGCGCGTCACGGAGCAGGGCGAGCACCCCCTCGTGGCCGTGGCAGTCCCCGGCGATTCGGTTCCGGCCGGGGCAGTGGAACACCGCGTCATCAGTGAACAACGCGACCGCGGTGTCGAGCTCCCGCCGGTTGAAGGCCGTGTACAGCTGGCGGACGAGAGCTGGGTGAAGTCGCCCAATGCGACACCTGCGCAGCTGGAGGAACTTTGCCAATACGTCCAGGACACGTCACCGGTCCGGGACTGCCTGGCCAACCCAGTCCCGGTCATGACGGACCTGGTCGTGCTCGACTGAGTCGGAGACCGCAGGCCCGGGCGGCATCTCGTCCGGGCGGCGCCTCGGCCCCACAGCCTTGACCCTCACGGCGGCCGCTCCGGAACCTCGCAGATCAGCGCGGCGTGGCGGTCGATAAGCCGAGAAGCCTCGCGGCCTCGACCATCCGCTCGTCGTAGGTGACGATCGCCTCGA
>JBDTOF010000032.1:0-2331 GCA_039933375.1 Chloroflexota bacterium | reverse complement strand
ATGACGAGGATGACGGCGGTATCGGTCACGGGGCGATGGTACCCGACGCCGGACCCGGCCGATCGGCCACGGGGATGACCAGTCGGAGGGCAGTGTGGGTCGCACTGAACGAGGCGACCTTGTTGTCGACGAGTCCCGCAGCTCGCGCTGCAGCCATGACCTCGATGTCCCGGATGGTGGCCTCGCGTCCCTTGCGCGACACGACCCAGATTGCCCCGGCCGGACGCAGTTGTGCCCGGAGCCTCGCGAGGATCGACAACTCGGCAGGCGCATCGACCCCCATGAGGATGAGGTCGGTGTCCGGCAGTGGCCAGCCCTCGGTCACGTCCGTCGTTCGGTATGCCAGGAGCGGACGAATCTCGACGTCGTCAATCGCAATGATCGCGACGCGGGCATCGGGTCGGACCCCGAGCTTGTCCAGGAGTGGCGTCGCATACGTCCGTTCCATCGGGCTATCGTGCCACCCGGGCATGGAACAGCCCGGGCTGGGCCCGGGCTGTTCGGAGTTGCGGTGTAGCTGGGTCTACGTTGTCGAATTCGTACCGACCTTGGCTCGCCACGGGGTGCCGAGCTTCGGAAGGAGGTAGCGGTCGACGCCGTAGTAGCCGGCGACGCGCCAGGCGAGGATGAGGCCGATCGCGAAGGTGAACAGGACCGGGTTGGTCGACGCGGAGCCGGCCAGCAGGAAGGACATGTTCATCAGCGCTCCGAAGAACGCTGCGACGCCGACAAGCGCGCCCACGACCAGGCCAACGCCGACCGCCAGCTCGCCGAAGGCGATGAGCGGGGCGAACCAGGTCTGGGCGTCGTTGTCCAGAAGGAGCTTGAGGAAGTCGCGGTACCACTCGAAGGAGATCGCCGGGCGTCCGGCCTCGGGGATGGCAACGGCGCCCGTCCAGTAACCCTGAAGGGCTGCGCCACCGTCGAGCCAACCTTTGCCACCATCAGTGATCTTGTGCAGCGAGGCCTCGATCCAGTTGAAACCAAGGAACAGGCGGATCGGCAGCCAGAAGAGGCCGGCTCGCGTGTTGCTGAACAGGAACCGCGTGAAGGCGGGACCCTCGACCTCGACGACTTCGGCGCCTGGCGCCTTGCGGTCGGTGAAGAAGAGCGCCACCACCACGATCGCGAGGATCCAGAAGACCACGGTCACGATGCTTCGGAGCGAGTCGCCGCCGAGCGTCTCGGGCCGGACCTCGGTGATCGGGATCTCCATCCATATCACCAGCGCCGCTGCCAGCAGCGCCAGCGGCGTCGCCCACTTTCTGAAACTCATCATTTGGCCTGTATCCCTTCCCTCTGCCGCCTTGGACCAATCTCAGCGGCCACTGCCTATTGGTGTATCGGGCTGGTCCTTGTTCGGAGAGTAGCATCGGTCCCCAGCCGCGACGGACGCAGCGGCCCTTGGCACCCCCAACGGGAGCCGAATGGGGAAGTGCGGCCATGACATACGGCCCGCGCGGTTCGCCTGTGCCGGTGCGTCCGGGTGCCGGCCACGGGCTAGACTTCGAGGTCCCGTGAAGACCGTGCCCGCATCCCATCCGGCTTCAGGCTCGGACCCGCTCGCGCCGTTTTCGGCGCCCGTGCGCGCCTGGTTTGAGAGCGCCTTCGAAGCCCCCACTCCTGCTCAGACCGGTGGCTGGGCGTCGATCGCCGCTGGACGCCACACGCTCATCCACGCCCCGACGGGGAGCGGCAAGACGCTCGCGGCATTCCTGTGGTGCCTGGATCGGCTGGCGCGGAACCCATCGCCACCGCGATCGAAGGGTGCGCCCGGCAGTGTCCGTGTCCTGTATGTCTCGCCGCTCAAGGCACTCACCTACGACGTCGAGCGCAATCTCCGCGCCCCGCTCCACGGGATCGGCCTGGCGGCTGAGCGGCTCGGCGCACCGCCACCCAGCATCTCGATTGCATCGCGGACCGGCGACACGCCACAGGACGAGCGGCGTCGACTGGTGAAGTACCCGCCGGACATCCTCGTCACGACGCCGGAGAGTCTGTATCTGCTCCTCACCTCGGGCGCGCGGGAGATCCTTCGGGGCGTCGAGACGATCATCATCGACGAAGTCCACGCAATTGCCGGCACAAAGCGCGGCGCCCACCTCGCGCTGTCCATGGAGCGCCTGGAGCATCTGCGGCCAGCCGATGGTCCGCCCCTCCAACGGATCGGCCTGTCGGCCACGCAACGGCCTCTTTCCACCATCGCCCGATTCCTCGGCGGAGTCGGGCATGGTCGCGAGGTCTTCATCGTCGATGCAGGCTCGCGCAAGCCGCTGGAGCTGCAGGTCGTCGTGCCGGTCGAGGACATGAGCCGGCCCGGCGACACCGTGA
>JBDTOF010000031.1:0-1682 GCA_039933375.1 Chloroflexota bacterium | reverse complement strand
GGATCACGCCGGCGAACCTCCTGCTGCTCGACGAACCGACGAACCACCTCGATGTGGGCGCGCGCGAGGCAATCGAGGCGTTCCTTCGGGACAGCTCCGCAACGATCCTCGTCGTGTCGCACGATCGGCGCTTCCTCGAGACCGTTTGCGATCGGCTGTGGGTCGTCGATGGCGGGCAGATCGTGGCATTCGAGGGCGGCTATCGAGCGTGGCGCGATGCCGTGTCCAACGGCTGGACCGTCGCGGCCGCGGCCGCCCTCGAGCAGCGGCGACTGCATCCAGCGCCCGCGACCAGTCGTGTGCGGGGTGCTCGGAAGGGCGAACAGGAACCCGTCGCCAGCCCGGAATCCTCGCCGCCGGCGCCCCCGACCAGCAACGGAGCCAAAGTCCCGCCGGCGACCCGCACGCCCCGTGGCCCGAGGCTGTCGAAGGACGCCTATCGACGGCAGCGAGAAACGGTCGATTCCGAGTTGACCAGGCTGGGCCTGCGCAAGAACCATCTTGAACTTGCGACGGGGGACCCATCCGTTCAGGCTAACTACGTAGAGCTGCGTCGGATCACGAGTGAATTGGCCGATGTCGAGGCGGCGCTCGCGGTCGCGGAGGATGCCTGGCTGGCACTCGAGGAGCGTGCGCCGTGACGATCAGGATCGGGTTGACCGGGCCCATCGGCTGTGGCAAGTCCACGATCGCCGGCTGGCTGGGGGAACTTGGCGCGGTCGTCGTCGATGCCGACGCCGAGGCGCGCGCAGCGGTCGGGCCGGGCGAACCCGCACTCGATGCAGTCCTGGAGGCATTCGGGCCGTCGGTCCGGGCCGGTGATGGATCCCTGGACCGCGCGGCGCTGGGGCGCATCGTCTTCGCCGACCCGGCCGCACTGGCCCGTCTCGAAGCCATCACGCATCCCGCCGTTCGGATCCGGATCCTCGCAGCGATGGATGCCGCTTCCGCCGCGAATGCCCCGGCCGTCGTCATCGAGGCCATCAAGCTCGTCGAGGGCGGCCTCGCGGCGCTGTGCGACGAAATCTGGCTCGTGACCTGCTCGGAGGCAAGCCAGCGGACCCGGCTCACCGGTCGGGGAACGGCGCCCAACGACGCGGACAGCCGCATCGCCGCGCAAGACGGTATTCGAGCTCGCGCACGAGCCGCCGCGACTCGTGTCATCGACACGGACACGGACCTGGCTGACACCCACCTCAGGGTGATGGCGGCGTATGACGACGCGCTATCGCCGGGCGCACGCGACCGCCCGCCCCGGTAGGACGGATACCAGAACAGGTGTTCGATATGTCCGTGACGCTGCTAGAATTCGACCGTGCCTGACTTCAAGCTCGTTGCGCCGTTCGAACCGACCGGGGATCAGCCGACCGCGATCGCGCGCCTGACCAGCGGTCTCGAGAAGGGCCTTCGTCACCAGACGCTTCTTGGGGCGACCGGCACCGGCAAGACCGCGACGATCGCGTGGGCCATCGAGGCCGCCAACCGACCGACGCTCGTCCTTGCCCACAACAAGACCCTGGCCGCTCAGCTCTACGCCGAGTTGCGCGATTTCTTTCCGGAGAACGCGGTCGAGTATTTCGTCAGCTATTTCGATTACTACCAGCCCGAGGCGTATCTCCCGCGCTCTGATACGTACATCGAGAAGGACTCGAGTCGCAACGACGAGATCGACCGCCTGCGCC
>JBDTOF010000030.1:0-2683 GCA_039933375.1 Chloroflexota bacterium | reverse complement strand
CGGGTGGGCGACGCGCTCGACTTCTGGCGGGTCGAGGAGGTTCGATCTCCTGAATTGCTCCGTCTCCGGGCGGAGATGCGGGTGCCGGGCCGCGCCTGGCTGCAGTACGAGGTGGTCCCTGCCGACGGTGGCAGCCGGCTGATCCAGACCGCGTTCTTCGAGCCGAAGGGTCTGCCGGGTCTTGCCTACTGGTACCTGTTCTACCCGATCCACGCGCTGATCTTCCGGGGCACCGTCCGGGTCCTCGCCCACCGGGCCGAGGCTCGGCTGGAGGCGGGTTCCGGGTCGGCGCCGCGGCAATGATGCAGGCAACGAAGGTCGTCGTCGACGATCTCATGCAACGCGGCTACCTGTACCACCTGACGGAGCCCGAGGGTGAGAACTTCGATCCGAGCTTCAAGCCCGACCTCTCGCCCGCCGAGATGCTGGCGCTGGGGGTCTTCGGCGGCCGATACATGACCGATTGCCGGCAGGAGTTTCCGGCCAGTTGGTTCGAAGCCGCTCTGCTCTCGCCGGGGTTCCACGACCCGTCACTGAACTGCTTCGGGGTCAACGCTTCCAGGCCTCTGTCGTACTGGCGCCTCAAGGGCTGGATCCAGCCCGAGGATCCACGCGGCTGGTTTCAGTGGTACTGCCGCTACCACCTCGGGCGCCGAAGCCCGGACGACGCGCGCCAGATCCAGCGATGGAAAGCGATGGCCCGCCACGTCGCCCAGCTCCGGAAGCACTGTCCGCCGGGCGACATCGCGTGTCGGCCGCGCCAGCGACAGGCCCTCCTGCACTGGGCCTACGACAGCCGAAGTCTCTAGCTGGTGACCTGGCGCCGGGAGCCGCTGCGCGAGTGCAGCCAATCCGTCGGGACGTCGGACGTCTAGTACCACGCCTCCGACGGTCCCTTGTACTCCTGGATCGTGTTGCCACCATCAACGACGATCCCCTGCCCCGTCACGTAGCTCGCTTCCCTCGAGGCGAGAAAGCCGATGACCGCGGCGACTTCCTCCGGCGTACCCGATCGGCCAAGCGGCGTGTTCTGCCCCCCGATCGCCTCCTCGGGAAGCTGCGATGAGGTCGCGATCCAGCCGGGCAGCACCGCATTGACGGTGACGCCCTGCCGTCCGACTTCGATGGCCAGGCCGCGCATCAGCCCCACTATCCCCGCCTTCGCAGCGCCATAGGCGGCCGCCCCTGGATTGCTCACGATCGGCCCGGTCACGGACGATATGAACACGATCCGGCCAGCATCACTGGCGGTGATCGCGGGGAGCGCGGCCCGGGTGACGGTGAAGGCGAGCCGAAGATTCCTGGCGATGCCCTGGTCCCAGGCCCTCTCATCCAGGTCGATGACGTTCGGCGATTCCTCGTCCACGCCGACCGCGATCATGCCGGCGTTGTTGACGAGGATGTCCAGGCGCCCGTGAGCGCTGAGAACCTCTTCGATCAGTCGGGCCGGAGCCCCGTCCGCCATGAGGTCGCCGACGTGGCCGGTCGCCTCGATCCCGCCAGCGACAAGCTCCGCAACGCGATCGTGGATGCGATCGGTGGTCGACGCGATCGCGACGTGCGCGCCGCCGAGGCCCAGGAATTTCGCAGTCGCGAAACCGATCCCGTGCGGGCTCCCTGCGCCCGTGATGAGCGCAACTCGCCCGGCGAAGGTGGAGTTCGAGGGGTAGGCGGTGCTCGAATGCGGCATCGGACTGGCTGACCTCCTCGTCGCGATGTGGCGACAAGAACCCAGAGTAACGCCGCGCGCCCGGCCGCAGCTCGGGGTCCCGACTGCCACTCGCCGCACCGGCCAGTCGTCCGGTCGACTTGCGTCCGCCGCAATCCCGGCGGACGATGGGCGAGTCGGGTCCGCCGAAGCAAGCCACCATTGGTGAGGATGCCATGTTCCGGGTCACCGACGGCCCAGGCCGCGATCGACCAGCACGCACGCGACGCGCCAGGCTCGTCCGACTCGTCACGGTCAGCCTGCTCGGCCTGTTGCTCGCGATCGGCTCGTATGCCGCGGTAAGGATCGCCACGACGCCCCACCGGACCACTCCGGTCTACGAACCGCCGGTCCTGGCCGGCCAGACCGTTCCGGGCTACTGCTCGGCCGGCTTCTACGCTCGCCGGGGCGACACGATCGTGCTGACCTCAAGTGAGCACTGTGCCGGCGAGGGAACGGTGGTCCGCGACCCGGTCGGCGGCGGCCTCCTCGGGGTCATCGGTCCGACCGATCGGTCGCCCAGCTGCCCTTACCCGGATCACACCTGCGCCGCCTCGGACATGAACTACCTCATCGTCGAGCCTGCCCGCATTCCCTGGGGGCATCTCAATGTCATCGACATGGGTGTGGGCGGGTACCGCACGATCGCCCAGGGCACCGAACCTCTGTCCTGCGCCGACATCGCCATCGGGGACCCGGTCGAGATCGATAGCCAGGCCAACTACCGGAGCGGCGTCGTCACCGATAAGGGCGACAACCTGAAAGACCCGAAAGACGACGGCTCCTACTTCCCGTGCATGATCGGCGCCACTGTCCGTGTGGGCCCCGGAGATTCTGGCGGATCCGTCCTGGTGCGCGGGTTGCCGGCAGGTGTTGTCTCGCGCTCCTTCGGCGGCTACCTCGGCTTCACGCCGCTGGCCGAGGGCCTGGCCGAGATGGGCCTCACCCTGTGCGACACGCCCGACTGCGGCCTGA
>JBDTOF010000029.1:0-2229 GCA_039933375.1 Chloroflexota bacterium | reverse complement strand
ATTCGCGCCGCGGCCTCCTCAAGCTCGTCGGCCAGCGCCGTCGCCTTCTCGCCTACCTCGTGAAGAAGGACAACACGCGCTACCGCGCCGTCATCGCACGGCTCGGACTTCGCCGCTAGCGTCACGACACGCTCGACCTCGGAACCCCGAGGCCGGCAGCATCGGGTGCTCGTCGAGTCGACAAAGCCAGGAACCCTCGTCGCCTCCTCCGCGAACAGGAGGAACACCACCAAGTGTCCACAACTCTCGAGACCCAGTTCGGCGGTCGAACGCTGACCATCGAAACGGGCAAGCTCGCTCGCCTCGCCGGCGGCGCCGTCACGATCCGCTACGGCGACACCCTCGTCCTCGGGACCGCGAATCGCTCTGATCCGCGACCCGGCCTGGACTTCTTCCCGCTCACGGTCGAATTCGAAGAGCGGATGTACGCGGCCGGCAAGATCCCCGGTGGCTTCATCAAGCGCGAAGCTCGCGCCTCGGAGGCCGCGACGCTTGCGGCTCGCTTGACCGACCGGCCGATTCGCCCGCTGTTTCCCGAGGGATACAAGGACGACATTCAGCTGGTGATCACGGTCCTTTCGACTGACCAGGAGAACGAGCCGGACATCCTCGGGACCGTGGCCGCTTCGGCCGCGCTGACCCTCAGCGAGATCCCATTCGCCGGACCTGTCGGCGCCGTCCGGATCGGACGAATCGATGGTGAGTTCGTCGTCAACCCGACCTTCAGTCAGCTCGCCGACTCAGAGCTCGATCTGATCGTCTCGGGCACCCGGGACGCCATCATGATGGTCGAGGCCGGCGCCAAGCTCCTGCCCGAAGACGTCATGGCCGAGGCCATCCTGTTCGGCCATGCGGCGCTCCAGCCACTGATCGATATCCAGCTCGAGCTCCAGAAGCTCGCAGGAAAGACCAAGAGCACGCCGTTCATCGAGACGGGCACCGGGTCGGTCCTGGACTTCGTCGCGGCAGTCACCGCGGGCGATGAGCTCGTCGTCATCGACGTCGAGACGACCGGCACGGATCCGAAGATGGCCGATCTCGTAGAAATCGCCGCGGTCAAGGTCAAGGGCGGCAAGATCACGGAAAAGTGGTCAACGCTGGTCAACCCGGGCCGCCCGATCGTCGGTAACCAGATGCACGGGATCACCGATGCCGACGTCAAGAAGGCACCGTCCGCGACGGACGCCGCACGGCAGGCGATCGCCTTCATCGGCAAGTCCAAGGTCGTCGGCCACTCGGTCGGGTTCGACCTCGGTTTCCTCGAGGCGGCCCTCGCCGACGGGACCCATTTCGCGGCTGGCACCTACCTCGATACGTTGACGATCGCCCGCGAGGGCTATCCCGACCTTGAGAACTACAAGCTTGAGACCCTCTCGCGGTTCTTCGGCGTTGAGCTCTCCCAGGCGCATCGGGCACTGCCGGATGCCGAGGCCACGGCCAATCTCCTGATCTGGTTCGGAAAGGACCTGTCGGGACGCGTCAACGGGCTCCGCGACGGTATCGCCGGCTCGATCCGGGCTGCCCGCGATGGCGGAGACAGCAAGGGTCTGCAGGAGGCCGCTCGCCGCGAGGCGCGGGTCAGCAAGAGTCTGTTCAGCCTGGTCTTCAAGAAGACCGCCCGAAACCTGGCTCTCGACGAGGGTGTCCGGATGGACGGCCGTGGCCTTACGGATCTGCGCCAGATCTCGGTCGACGTCGGCGTACTGCCACGGGCCCACGGATCCGGTTTGTTCACCCGCGGGGAGACCCAGGTCCTTACGATCGCGACGCTCGGATCATCCTCGGATGTCCAGCGCATCGATACGATCAGCCCACGGACCGAGAAGAAGTACATCCATCATTACAACTTCCCGCCGTACTCGACCGGTGAGAACAAGCCGATGCGCGGGCCAAGTCGTCGCGACATCGGACACGGAAATCTCGCCGAGCGGGCGCTCATCCCTGTGCTTCCGAGCCACGATGAGTTCCCGTACGTCATCCGGCTCGTGTCGGAGTGCCTGTCGTCCAACGGGTCCACCTCGATGGCCTCGACCTGTGGTTCGACGCTCGCCCTGATGGACGCCGGTGTCCCGATCTCGGCCCCGGTCGCCGGTGCGGCAATGGGCCTGATCAGTGAGCCGGACGGCCGGTTCGTCGTCCTGACCGACATCCTCGGCAAGGAGGACTCGGTCGGTGACATGGACTTCAAGGTGACCGGCACGCGGGACGGCATCACCGCCCTGCAGATGG
>JBDTOF010000028.1:0-4989 GCA_039933375.1 Chloroflexota bacterium | reverse complement strand
CCGATCATCGACGACAGGCGGAGCTGGTTGCCGCCGGTCAAGTACACGCCAGTCGCATCGCGGACAGCGCGCGCGAAGGTTTCGTCATTGGCCTGTGCCCGCGTCACCGCGTGGAGGGGCCTGATGGTCCTGGCACCGAGTTCGGTGAAGATCTGGCGATACCGCTCTCCCGCCTCGTGCCCGAGCGACGAAGCGGTTGAGATGACGACGATGACTGCGTCCTCGCCACCGGCGAGCGCAACGAACCGATTGAGGATGATCCGATCGCGGATCTTGTCCTCAGCGCCGCCAATGACAATGACTGTCCCGTCTGACACGGACTAGGACTCTCTCCGACTCATTCGACGGAGGATACACGGGAGCACGGACAGCGAGCGAACGGCCCCGGTCGCCCGCAGCCCTCTGGCCGGCAATGGCTCGGTATCGCTGTCAGAAGTCAGGTCTGCACCGGACTTCCGCGCCATAGGGGGGCAGCGGCGACCCGCCCATCATCCATCGATGATCAACCGCTCGCGCCGACTCGACGCTCGGATCGCCGCCATCGTGGCGATCTTCCTGAGCCTCGGAGCGATCACCTTGACGGTCGTCTACGCGCTTGCCGATTTTGTCGTAGCGACCTTCCACAGGATCGGCTAGACGACACCCGGCTCGCGCTCCGCATTGTTGAGTCGGGCGCGGCGATGTCGCCTTCGGACAGTCCCGCCATCGACGAGACGCTCATTGCCTGATCCTCCGTCAGGATCGGCGTCGCCTGGTGACGGCTCCCCCCCACGTTACCGACAAGCGTATGGCGGCCTGATCGCAGATTCAAGCGAATTCGTGCGGGTCAGCTCGCGGCTCCAACGGTTTGGGCCTCGGCCCGCGGAGGTTCGACGACGGGTCGGAGCAGCACCGCTCCGACGACGAAATAGACGACCGCCAGACCGAAGGCCATCCGGGGTCCCGTTCCGTAGCCCAGCAGGGCGTTCATCCTGTCCATGAGCAGACCCCCGGTCATGACCGCGAAGATCCCGGAGGTGGCGGTCGCGACGTTGCTGATGCCCATGTATCGACCCGACGACGCCTTCGGGATGATGTCCGTCATGAGCGCCCAGTCCACCGCCAGGAACATCCCGACACCTGCTCCGAAGAGAGCTGCCCCGGCGATGGCGACCGCGATGACCGGCGCCGCCGCGATGATCGCCATGCCGGTCCCGCCGACGAGACAGGCGACATAGATCACCGGCTTTCGGCCGACCCGATCGGATACCCGACCCGCCGGGATGACGGCGACGACGTTGCCCAGGACCGAGCCCGCCAGCAACAGGACGTTCGTACCGCCCGTCTCCGACTGGCTCAGGACGAAGGTCTGGGCGAGATAGAAGGTCGCAAAGTTGATCAGCATGTTCGCCCCCATCAGGACGAACCAGCGCGAGCCCACGAGCCACAGGAAGCTCCGCTCGCGGAGGATGTCCGTCCCCCACGCCTCGCGAGCGACGGTCGGCCATGACTTGCCGTTCCTGGATCGGGCGGTACGGCCTTCGGCGACCCGCCAGACGACCGACAGCATGGTCACGAGCTCGAGGGCGCCGAGCGCCATCGTCCCGGCGAAGAAGTCGCCAGTTGCAACGGCCCATGAACCGATTCCGAAGCCGGCGACGTTGCCAAGTACCTGGAACAGCCCGACGAGGGCCGAGGCGGTCCCAACCTGGCGCTTCGGGATGAGGTCGGGGACGTAGCCCTGGAACGGGCCCTGAGCGAAGTTCGCGCTGATCTGCAGAAGAACCATGAACGCCGCGATCGAGATGATCGTGTTCGAGGACGCAATGCCGAACAGGAACACGACATCGAGGATCGAGCCGATGAAGATGTACGGCTTGCGACGCCCCCAACGGCTGATGGTGTAGTCCGAGATGGAGCCGACGGTCGGCTGGACGAGGGCCGCGATGATCGCTCCCGCGAAGTTGAGGGCGAAGAGTGTCGTTCCCTCGGACCCGCGCTCACCGAGACCAGCGAACTGGATCCGGCCCGAGAGGATGGCCGTCAGGCCGGTGAAAATGCTCGACAGACCCAGCCAGTACAGCGATAGCCGGACCATCTGCCTCGTCGGCAGCTCGGCGGTCGGGCGGTCTCCGGACTCGAGCGCTGTTTCCCCGAGATCCTGATCCACGGTCCTTCTCCTCGTGCAACGGCGATCTGTTTGATGAGAGACGCCGGACTCGGTCGAATGTCACACGCTAGGTGGCGCGACCCTCCGAATCCAGCGAGACGGTCGTTCTGGCCGGTACGAGGCGGCGCTCGGTAGCGCCGTGGGCCACGAAACGAAAGATGGACCGATCCAGCGAGTACAGGCCGGTCCCGGCTATCCCGACCTCCCCGAGCCTGAACGCAAAGACGGGGTTCTCGCGGTTGCCGGCGTAGTGATAGACATCGCCGCCCCGGGTCAGGACGGCAAGGTTGGCCTGGCCCCCGAAGGTGTCGTGGAGCGCCCCGAGCAGGTGCGCAACGGGTTCTCCGTCGTGCCACTCGTCCTCGAGCCATCGCGCGCCGACCTCGGTGTCTGCCCGCCCGAGCAGTCGACCCTCCTCCCGATACCTGCTTCGAAGCTGACGGGTGTTCAGCAGGTCCCCGTTGTGGCTGAAGCTGTAACGGCCCGCCGGATCGTCGAACGGTTGGGTATCCGGCATGCCGAGCGTCGAGAGCTTCGATGGACGCCGGAGATGAACCAGGACCGCCGTGGTCTCGACTCGTCCCACTCTTTCGCGACCCGGGTCGTCCCGGAAGGCGCGCTGGTCGCGATAGCTGCCGAGAGCCCCGTCGTTTCCAAGCCAGGCGGCTCCCCAGCCGAAGCCGGCAATCCCGTATCGCTCGAGCCGCTCCGTGAAGGGCCAGAGCTCACTGAGTTGGAACGGGGACGCCGCCCGAGCGACATAGTGCTCGCACATCGCCGCGATGATACGCGGCGCGCGGGCTCGGTTGACACGCCCGCCGACCTCGCCTACGGTCAGGACGGCCTAGTGCGGCCGCGGTTTGCCGCCGTTCGTCCACCACTTGCGGCCGGCAAGCGCAGGAGAGACACATTCACAACTCGACAGGCTTCGACCAACCGCGCCCGGCCGATAACGCTCAGGACGGCGGGGCCAGCCGGACATCGACCTCGCCCCACCTGAGCGGGTTCCGGACGGGCGTTCCTTACCCGCTGGGCGCCACGTTTGACGGTTCGGGCACGAACTTCTCGCTCTACTCGGAGGCTGCCGAGGACGTCGAGCTCTGCCTGTTCGACGACGACGGCACGGAGACCCGGATCCCGATGCCGGAATCAACCGGCCACGTGTGGCATGTCTACGCTCCGCGCATCGTGGGTGGCCAGCGCTATGGGTACCGCGTATACGGACCCTGGGCTCCGGCCAACGGCCAGTGCTGCAATCCAGCAAAGCTGCTCCTGGACCCGTATGCCAAGGCCATCGAAGGGCTCGTCACCTGGGATCCGGCGGTCTTCCCATACGGATTCGAGGACCCCGAAGGCAGCATCAACAGCGCCGACAGCGCCCCGTTCATGCCCCGATCGGTCGTGGTGGACCCCGATTTCGACTGGGGCGACGATCGAGCGCCCCGCCACGCACCGAACGCGACGGTCATCTACGAGGTCCATGTCAGGGGCTTCACGGCGACCCATCCAGACATCCCGGCCGAGATTCGGGGCACCTACGCTGGTATGGCCCATCCCGTGGCCGTCGCCTACCTCCACTCGCTTGGGGTGACAGCCGTGGAGCTGCTGCCCGTGCATCACTTCGTGCACGACGCTCGTCTCGTGGCGCGTGGTCTCCGGAACTACTGGGGATACAACAGCATCGGATTTCTTGCCCCGCATGCCGGCTACGCGAGCGTCAGCGCGGGTAACGCGCAGGTCAGCGAGTTCAAAGCGATGGTCAAGGCGCTCCACGCCGCGGACATCGAGGTGATCCTTGACGTGGTTTACAACCACACAGCCGAGGGGAACCACCTCGGGCCGATGCTGTCGTTCAAGGGGATTGACAACGCCGCCTACTACCGGCTGCGGAACGACGATCGACGGCGCTACATGGACTACACCGGGACCGGCAACACGCTGAACGTCCGCCACCCGCACAGCCTCCAGTTGATCATGGATAGCCTGCGGTACTGGATCCTGGACATGCATATCGACGGGTTCCGCTTCGACCTCGCGGCCGCCCTGGCCCGCGAGCTCCACGACGTGGACCGCCTGTCCGCCTTCTTCGACCTCATCCACCAGGACCCGACCATCAACCAAGTCAAGCTCATCGCCGAACCGTGGGATGTTGGGGAGGGGGGCTACCAGGTAGGGAATTTCCCGCCGCTGTGGTCCGAGTGGAACGGCAAATATCGGGACGCCATCCGGGATTTTTGGCGCGGGACGCCAGAGCCGCTGGCCGAATTCGGGTATCGCTTCACCGGGAGCTCCGACCTTTATGCCTCAAACGGCAGGCGGCCATACGCGAGCGTCAATTTCGTCACGGCCCACGACGGATTCACGTTGGCCGACCTGGTCGCGTACAACGACAAGCACAACGAGGCGAACGGCGAGGACAACCGCGACGGCGACAACCACAACCGCTCCTGGAATCACGGAGTCGAAGGCCCGACCGACGATCCCGCCGTGCTGGAGGCCCGCGCCCGCGACCAGCGCAACATGCTGGCGACCCTGTTCCTGTCCCAGGGCGTCCCGATGCTCCTCGCCGGCGACGAGATCGGTCGCACGCAGGGTGGCAATAACAACGGCTATGCGCAGGATAACGAGGTCTCGTGGCTCGACTGGGAGCATGCCGATCTCGATCTCCTGGACTTCGTCCAGCGACTCATCGCGTTTCGGGCTGAGCATCCGGCCTTACGTCGCCGGCGCTGGTTCCTGGACCGACCGATCCATGGGGAACAAGTCCACGAGATCGAATGGTTCGCACCCGATGGCACGCCGATGGGCGTCGAGCACTGGCACGATCCGCTCGACCAGGG
>JBDTOF010000027.1:0-2395 GCA_039933375.1 Chloroflexota bacterium | reverse complement strand
CTGGTGGACGACCACCTCCCGGGCTGCTTCCGGTACCGCGGCTAGAGCTCGCGCCGCCGGAGCGAGTAGGTCGCCAGGCTCAGCACCAGCACCGTCCAGACGACGCTCCAGGCGAGGAACAGGGGCGATGGCGGGGTGGACGCGAAGAACGGGTTCGCCTCGGCCAGGGGCTGGCTCCGGGCAGCCGCGATCACGATGGCGGGCTCGAGGCCGTGGATCACGCCACGCCACAGGCCGTCGGTGGGCAGGATCGTCCGACCCACGTCGCCGACGATGGACAGATTGACCCCCGGGTTGGAGGCGGCCAGCGCGACGCCGACCCGTTCGATGGCACCCGCCATCCAGGCCAGCCCGAACAGGACGACGGTCACCGCCCCGGCGGCAATCGGGGGCAGGCGCGTGGACAGCAGGATCGTGAAGGTCATCGCAACGATCCCCTCGGCCGCCATGTAGGCAACCGGCGCGAGCACGGAGGGCGGTGTGTAGCCCGAGATGTAGCCGACGACAAGGATGGCCAGCCCGGCCGATGCGGCCCCATAGGCGACGACGACGATGGACAGGCCCAGCCAGCGACCCATCAGGTACGACGAGCGGCGGATTGGACGAGCGAGGATTGCCAGGGCAATGCCGGATTCGAGATCGGACGCAATCGCCGGCGCCCCAAGGAACGCGGCGGTCATCGCGAGCACGAAGCTGAACTGGAAGGCAATGAAGATGAGGAGCTGCGAGATTCCGAGCTGGAGCGTTGCCTCCGGACTGCCGGAGCCGCGGTAGTCGGATACGAGCCGGTCCACGCCCCAGGCCACCAGCCCGACCGCCAGCAACGCCAGGATGACGAAGACCCACAGGACCTTGCGGCGAGCTGCCTCCCCGATGGTCAGCCGTGCGATGGTGATCACGCGGCGCCCTCCACTCGGCGACCGACGAGTTCGAGGAACCGTGCCTCGAGCGTCTCTCGACCGGATGCCACCTCGTAGACGCGGACGCCCATCCCGACCAGAGCCGCCACGAGGTCCGGGACGACAGCGTCTTCCAGCCCCGTGACCAGCAGGTCCGCGCCTTCGACCCGGGCTGGGCCAAAGCGCTGGAGGGTGACCAGATCGGCGCGTCTGAGGCCATCGACGCGCAGGCGCGTCTCCCGCCCACCGAGAACGTCGGCGAGGGTTCCTTCCGCCACGACGACCCCGCGATCGACGATCGCGACGCGGTCGCAGACCTGTTCGACCTCGGACAGGAGGTGCGAGTTCAGGAACACCGCGGCTCCGCGGTCCCTGGCCGTGCGGAGGATCCCGCGGACGTCGATCCGACCGATCGGATCGAGCGCGGAGGTGGGCTCGTCGAGGATCACGAGCTCAGGATCTCCAACCAGGGCGACGCCGATCCCGAGTCGCTGCTGCATGCCCTTGGAGAAGCCGCCAACCGAGGCGTCGGCGCGCTCGGTCAGGCCAACCAGTTCGAGCAGGCCATCGAAAGCCGCCAGCCGACCGGCCGACGGCAGACCGACCAGGTCCGCGTGGAGTGCCAGCACTTCCCGGGCCGACAGCCACGGCTGGAAGCGGAAGAGCTCGGGCAGGTAGCCGACCCGACGACGGGCCTCCCGGTCGCCGAGCGGCCGTCCGAGGAGCGACCCGCCCCCGCTAGAGGGCCGTGCCAGGCCCAGGAGGAGCTTCACGGTCGTGGTCTTGCCGGCCCCATTGGGACCCAGGAACCCAAAGATCTCGCCGCGCCGGACGGTCATCGTCAGGCCGCTCAGGGCGTGGACGCGGCCATACCGCTTGCGCAGGTCCACGACGTCGATGACCGGATCGGCGGTCGAGGTCTCGATCACGGGTTGGGCTCCAAATCTAGCGGTGGGACCCATCGTGCCACGCAAGGTGGCACAACGTCCGCCCAGACTCCCGGGCATGATCCTCTTCGACTGCCCTTCGTGCGACCATTCCATCCCCGTTGAGCTACCCCTCGCAGCAACGATTCGGTGCGACGACTGCAGCACGGCGTGGCCGCTCGCCGAGCCGGACCGGACTGAGGTCGAGATCGCGGCCTGAACCGCCGGGCGATCGAGCCGCCGAGGGGACCATCCGGCTCGTTATGATGCGGCCACCGTCACACCGGCGGCTGGAGGAGGGAACGTGAACACTCGAAAGTTGCTCGCCGAGGCCATCGGCACATTCATCCTGGTCGGCATGGGGTCGATGGCGATTCTCGCGGTCAGCGCGATCCCTGGATCGCCGGCCCTGGTCGTGATCCCGTTCGGATTCGGGCTCGGCCTCCTGGCGGCGATCGCTGTCAGCGGGCACGTATCCGGCGGGCACTTCAACCCGGCCGTGACGCTCGGGGCGCTGCTCGATGGTCGGATCGACCTGATGGGCGCGATCGGCTACGTCATCGCCCAGGT
>JBDTOF010000026.1:0-1780 GCA_039933375.1 Chloroflexota bacterium | reverse complement strand
GTCTGGATCTTCCTCGCGATGGCGGTTGGCGTCGCGGTCGGGTATGTGGTGCCTGGGGTCGTGCCATTCCTCGACCGGCTCAGCGTCGGAACAACGTCGATCCCGATCGCGGTCGGGCTCATCCTGATGATGTACCCACCCCTGGCAAAAGTACGGTACGAGGAGATCGGGCGGGTCTTCCGGAACGTCCGAGTGCTCGTTCTCTCGCTCGTCCAGAACTGGATCATCGGCCCGCTCCTGATGTTCGGGCTCGCGGTGATCTTCCTGCGCGACCAGCCGGAGTACATGGTCGGGCTGATCATGATCGGCCTGGCGCGCTGCATCGCCATGGTCCTCGTCTGGAACGATCTGGCGCGAGGAGACCCCGAGTACGCCGCGGCGCTCGTCGCGCTCAACTCGGTCTTCCAGGTCCTCTTCTACGCCGTCTTCGCGTACGTCTTCATCACCGTCCTGCCGACGTGGATCGGACTCAAAGGGGTCGCGGTCGACATCACGATCGGCCAGATCGCCCAAAGCGTGTTCATCTACCTTGGCATTCCGTTTCTGGCCGGCATGGTCACGCGCTTCGCCTTGATCCGGGCGAAGGGGCGAGCGTGGTATGAGGGCGCCTTCATCCCGCGAATCAGCCCGATCACCCTGGTGGCGCTGCTGTTCACGATCGTGGTCATGTTCTCCCTCAAGGGTGAGAACATCGTCGCGCTGCCGCTCGACGTGGTCCGGATCGCCGTCCCGCTGCTCATTTATTTCGTGGTCATGTTCTTCGTCTCGTTCTTTATGAGCATGCGGGCAGGGGCGAACTATGGCCAGACGACCGCACTCTCGTTCACAGCGGCATCGAACAACTTCGAGCTCGCAATCGCGGTGTCGGTGGCAACGTTCGGGATCGGGAGCGGCGCCGCCTTCGCGGCCGTGATCGGGCCGCTGGTGGAGGTCCCAGCGCTCATCGGGCTCGTGAATGTCGCACTGTGGCTCCGGCGGCGGTACTTCGCGATAGACGGAGAGCGCGTCAGACCATGAACCGTCAGTGAGACGGCCCGGCGCTCAGGCTCGTTTCCGCGGCAGGTCCAGGAACGGCGTCGGGACCACCGTTGCGTCGACCCGCCCGCGTCGCCCCTCGACGGTCCACTCGACCTGGAGCTTCGAGCCGGGCGCCTCATACGTTGATGGAACGGACGCAAGGCCGATCGCCTGCTTCAGGATGGGGCTCCAGCCGAGGCTGGTGACCTTGCCGATCTGGGTCGCCCCGCCTCCCGGCGCGAACACCGGAACGGACGCCCTGTTGACCGATGCGGAGATCGCCGGCGGCAGGTCCTGGGCCGAGTAGAGTCCCTCGATCCCGTACCAGTCGAGCTTGATCCCGACGAGCCGTCGCTTGGTTCCCCCCGACGCCGCCTCGCGCGCCAGGGCGAGCTTGCCGACGTAATCGGCCTTGCCGAGATCCACGAGCTTGCCCAGCCCGATCTCGTAGGGCGAGTAGTTCTGCTCTGGATTGAGGGCGTGGCGGGCCGAGGTGTAGTCGACCTCGAGCAGGATCAGGCCCGCCTCGAGCCGGACGACGTCGAGGGCCAGCATCCCGGCGGGCCGGATCCCGTAGCCGGCACCCGCGTCCATCAGGGCATCCCAGGCCGTGCCCGCGCGCCGGGCGGGGACCCAGACCTCGTACCCGAGGTCGCCGGTGTAGCCGGTGCGCGAGACATCGACCTCGATCCCGTCCAGGTTCGAGGCGCGGCGCCGGAAGTAGCGCAGGTCCTCGAACGACTCGCCCGTGGCGGCCTCGAGG
>JBDTOF010000025.1:0-2374 GCA_039933375.1 Chloroflexota bacterium | reverse complement strand
CCGGCGATCTGGGGCCAGTCCGTGGCATCGGGTGTCGTGGCCTGGTCATGAAGCGCCGCAATGGCCGCCTGAAGCTGATACGGACCAGGGTCACGCATCCGGAGCGCCCGTTCGACGAGGCCGGCACCCTCGCTGATGGCCACGGCATCCCAGCGCGCACGATCCTGGTCGTCGAGCAGCACGAGCTCTCCATCGGGACCGACCCGGGCGTCCCGGCGGGCGTCGTGGAGCAGCATCAGGGCGAGCAGACCGAGCACCTCTGGCTCATCGGGCATCAGGGCCATCAGCACCCGGCCGAGCCGGATCGCCTCCGCGCACAGCTCCCGGCGGACCAGGGATTCACCCGACGATGCGCCGTAGCCCTCGTTGAAGATCAGGTAGATCACCTGGAGAACCGCATCCAGGCGCTCGGGCAGGAGATGGTCCGGAGGAACGCGGTACGGGATTCCCGCGTCGCGGATCTTGCGTTTGGCGCGTACCAGTCGCTGAGCCAGCGTCGGCTCCGGCACGAGGAATGCGCGAGCGATCTCCGGCGTTTCCAGCCCACCGAGCGTCCGGAGCGTCAGGGCGACTCTCGCGTCGAGCGGCAGCGCCGGGTGGCAGCAGGTGAAGATCAGCCTGAGGCGATCGTCCTGGATCGGCATGTCGTCCTCGTCATCTCCTGGTTCAGAGGCGAGTTCCTCGTCGATGAGTGCCTGACGGCCGAGCGACTGCGCCTTCTGGGTGAGCACGCGCGCGCGCCGAAGGCGATCGATGGCCCGGTTCCGGGCGGTCGTGGTGATCCACGCACCAGGGTTGGGCGGCACACCGACGCGGGACCAGCGCTCGAGTGCCGTCGCAAAGGCGTCCTGGAGCGACTCCTCCGCGAGGTCGAAGTCGCCGAGGGATCGGATGAGACCCGCCAGGACTCGCCCGGATTCCTCGCGAAAGACCCGGCCGATCGTGGCTGCGACATCCTGGGACGCCAAGGCGCCGTCGGCCACGGCCGCCGATCCCGCCGTTCCCATCGTGGTCAGTTCGGGCCACTCCCGTCGGCCGTCGTGTATGTGGCCGGAAGCTGCCAGATCGGCCGGACCTCGATGGTTCCTCGTGTCGCCGAGGGGATCTTGGCCGCCATCTCGATCGCCTCGTCGAGATCGGCACACTCGAGCAGATAGAACCCGCCGAGGGCCTCCTTCGTCTCGGCAAACGGACCGTCCGTCACCGCGATCTGGCCGTTTCGAACACGGACCGATGTGGCCGTCGACGTGGGTTCAAGCGCCTCCCCGGCAACGTACTGGTTCCGCTCGCGGGTTTCACGGGAGAACGCGGCGTACGCGGCGAGCTCGGGGGCCATGGCCTCGTCGTCGACGGCGCTGTCGGCACCGGTTTCAGCGGTGTAGATCAGGAGCAGGTATTGCATTGGGTCTCGGCCTCCGTCTGCATGCGGCGAAGCCGCTTCACCAGGACAACGATTGAGACCGGTCCGAATCGACAGGCGCACCAACCCGGAAGTCGTTGCCGGAGAGGGTATCGTCTCGTCCATGAAGGCGCAGCCCGAAGTTCTCACGATTGGTGGCCGCGAGGTCACGGTCACCAACCCCACCAAGGTGTATTTCGAGCGGGCCGGGGTCACCAAGATGGACCTCGTCCGCTACTACCTGGCCATCGCGGAGGGCGCACTGGTCGGGATCCGGGGCCGCCCGATGGCCCTCAAACGGTTCGTGAACGGTGCGGCCAAGGAAGCGTTCTTCCAGAAGCGGGCACCCGAGAACCGACCCGACTGGCTCCGGGTGGCGACGCTGTCGTTCCCGTCGGGACGAACGGCCGACGAGATCGTCGTGGACGATGCCGCGGGCCTGGCCTGGATCGTCAACCTCGGCTGCATCGACCTCAACCCGCACCCGGTCCGGGAGGACGACCTGGATCATCCCGACGAGCTTCGCGTCGACCTCGATCCGGTACCCGGCGTGGAGTGGGCACAGATCCGCGATGTGGCGATGGTCACGAAGGACGCGCTCGACGCCGTGGGCCTGGTCGGTTGGCCCAAGACGTCCGGGTCCCGCGGCATCCACATCAACATCCGGATCGAGCGGCGCTGGTCGTATCCCGAGGTCCGACGGGCGGCGTTGGCCCTGGCCAGGGATGTCGAGCGCCGGGCTCCGGCGATCGCGACATCGAGATGGTGGAAGGAGGAGCGCCACGGCGTCTTCCTGGACTACAACCAGAACGCCAAGGATCGAACGGTGGCGTCCGCGTACTCCGTCCGGCCCCTGCCCGACGCGCGGGTGTCCACGCCACTGACCTGGGACGAACTCCCGACCTGCGAGGCCGAGACCTTCACGATTGCCACCGTTCCCTCGCGGTATGCCGCGATCGGCGATCCGGGCGCGGG
>JBDTOF010000024.1:0-1913 GCA_039933375.1 Chloroflexota bacterium | reverse complement strand
CGGCGCATCGTGGAGCTCGCCGAGGACAAGAAGGCCGCCGACATCGTGCTCCTCGACCTCCAGGGCCTCACGACATTGGCGGATTACTTCGTCATCTGTTCGGGCGGTTCCGAGCGGCAGCTCGATGCCATCGCCGACGGCGTCATCGGTGGCATGCGGGATGAGAAGATTCGACCGCTGGGTCGAGAGGGGACTCCCGCGTCCCACTGGGTTCTGGTCGACTTCGGGATCGTGATTGTCCACGTGTTCACGCCGCCCGAGCGCGACTTCTACCAGCTCGAAAAGCATTGGTCCGAGGCCAAGACCGTCCTCCGCGTCCAGTAGCCGGCGGCCAGCCGTACGGGGTGTCCCCGTACCCTAGGGTCATTCCACGACGGGGCACAGGCTCGCAACATCGCGGCATGACGCCACTGCGCGAGCGATGTCCGGCCTGTCGGCATCGCCTGATCACGACCCGCTTCGACACCACGTTCCGGATGCCGGATCAGTCCGAGCGACTGTGCTTCGGGATTCCGGGTGGCCTGTGCGAGGACTGCCACCAGCTGTACATCGATCCGGACCTCATCGAGCTCCTGGATCTGTCAACCGGTCGGTGCACCTTCGCCATCGAGAGTGACCTCGTCATCCAGGAGCAGGCCTGGTCGGTCTGAACCGCGGAGTGGGTCCTACTGGCCCTGCGCCACGAGGTCCGACACCCAGAGGTCGAACTTCAGCCTGATCTGACCGTCGCCGGCGACCGCACCCCCGACACCCTTGATCGTGGCGTCCAGTTCGAGCAGGCCCTCGAGCGCTCCAACCAATTCGTCGATCTCCCACGCCTGCGCCTGCCGGGCGAGCGTCTCCGCCCTGAACGGCTGAAGCCGCATCGAGCGGACGAGCGAACCGGGCTTTTCTCCCGAAACCAGGCGATCCCGAACCTCGAGCAGTTCACGTATCCGACGGTGGAGCACGGCGAGCAGGACGGGCCCCGGGGTGACGTCGAGGAGTGCCTCCAGGAGACCCAATGCACGAGACCCCTGGCGCATCCCGACTGCGTCGACGAAGCCCCAGACGGTCCCCGGCACCGCCTCTGGAACGAGGGCCCGCACGTCATCAACGGTCACGAGACGGCTGGAGGCGTCAATGGCCTCAGTGTCCCCGGGCAATTCGGCGTGGAGCAGCCCGAGCTTGTCGAGCTCCATGACAGCGATTCGTCCCTGGTGTCGCCGATCCACATCGCCCTCGCGGACGAACCCCCCGACGCGGGTCGCCAGTTCTCTTGATGCCCCAGGGCCGAGGGCAATGGTTCGCTCCCGGGCCCGTGCCTCGATCCAGGCGGCCAACGCCCCCTCGCGAGGAGCGTCGAATCGCCGGATTTCGCCCCCGGCGGCGCGGATCGCCTCTGCGACGGCCTTGGCCGGCGGCTCCTTCTTCCCGGAGTCGGTTTCCTCCGCCACCACCAGGCCGTTGCCATCAGCAATCAGGGTGATGGTTTCGGCGAGCAGATCGCGATCCACGCCCTTCCGCACGAGCTGACCCGCGTTCGTGATGATCGCAAGCACGCCGGCACCGAACATCGTCCCGGTCGCGACTCGTGATCGGATCTCCGCGAGGGCCCGGGTCGCGTCACCGACCTCGGCCCGGACCCGCCACCGTTCCGGCGCACCGGCAGGAAAGCGAGCCGGGTCGTTGCGGAGGGCGTCGATCGCTGCCTCGATGCCGTAACTGTCGTCCCCCCAGAAGTAGGCCACGGGCGGCTGGCTCATCGTGGCCCGCCGTCAGGCCCGGCGAATCCGTCGCGTGCCCGGCCTCGGGCCTGCGAGTGCGACGGACGCCGGAGAAGGTCGGTCCGTGGTGTTGGGATCATGGACCGCATCGTAGCCGAGGCGGCCCGGCAGGTCGGCTCGGGGGATGAAGTTCCAGATCTGGATCGG
>JBDTOF010000023.1:0-1632 GCA_039933375.1 Chloroflexota bacterium | reverse complement strand
GACCAGGCGTTCCAGCCGGGAACCAGGATCCGCTCAAGTCCGGCGAGCCTTGCCGAGGCGATGACCTCGTCCACGTCGGCCTTGAATCGGTCAGCCTGCAGGTGACAATGGGAGTCGATCAGCCGCATGGCGGTCAGACCTCGTCCGCTGCGACGTCCACCTCGAGACGCGGGAACAATGGCTCTGGCGCGGCGAGGGTGCCGCCAACGGCAGCGTGCGCACCCCAGGCAAGTTCATCGAGAATGGGCGGTCCATCGTTGCCGTCGTGCGCGTACGAGTACGCGTGACCCAGCTGGGCGAGGACGCGCGGGGCGCTCAGCGGGAGGAACGGTGCACCAGCCAGCCCGATCAGCCGGCAGGCCTCGATCAGATCACCGAGAACGTCTCGGAGATGCGCGGCCGCGCCCTCGTCGCCGGCCTTTGCGGCCTTGGCCAGTGCCCAGGGTTGCTCGGCGTCCACGAACCGATTCGCCGCTCCGACGAATTCCCACAGCGCGGCGAGCGCGTCGTGGAGCAGGCAACCCTCGAGCAGCTCGGCATAGCGCGGCAGGATCCCGGACCAGTCGTGCGCGAGGGGCGACTCGCCCGGCGTGGTCCGCGGGGCAGGTCGCTCGCCCGCGAGATATCGACCGGCCATCGAGACGGTCCGGTTCACGAGATTGCCAAAGTCGTTCGCGAGGTCGGCGTTGTAGCGGCGGACGAACGAGTCCCAGCTGACCTCCGTATCGCGATCGAATGCCACTTCTCGAAGCGTGACGTAGCGGGCCCCGTCGGATCCGAAGGCCGCCACAAAATCAACCGGATCGAGGAAGTTGCCGCGGCTCTTGCTCATCCGCTCGCCGCCGGCAGCGAGGAGCCAGCCATGGATCCAGACCTTGCGGGGTGCTTCGAGGCCGGCGCTCCAGAGCATGGCTGGCCAGTAGATGGTGTGGAACCGGGCGATGTCCTTGCCGATGACGTGGAGATCGGCCGGCCACCACTTGGCGAACGCGACTGGGTCATCGGGGAACCCGGCGCCCGTGATGTAGTTGATCAGCGCGTCGAACCAGACGTAGATCGTGCCGGCTTCCGGGTCCCAGGTGCCGTCCTCGCGCCGGGCGGTCTGACCGTCCTCGCCGATGGGGAACGGGATGCCCCAACTGGCCCCGGCCCGGGAGATCGAAAAATCCTCGAGGCCCTGGCGGATGAAGCCGAGCATTTCGTTGCGTCGGAAGTCGGGCTGGACCGCGTCCGGGTTGTCGAGGAACCAGCGCTCGAGGCGCTCCTGGTAGGCGGACAGCCGGAAGAACCAGTTCTTCTCCGTCAACCACTGGAGCGGCACGTCCGGGTGGTTCGGGCAGATCGTCCCGCGAGCCGTTTCCTCGACGTCCGATGCGTTCCGGAAACCTTCGTTGGCGCAGTACCAGCCCTCATACGTACCGACGTAGATGTCGCCGTTCGCGTGAGCGCGGCGGACCATCTCCTGGGCCGCTTTGACGTGATCCGGATCGGTGGTCCGGATGAATCGATCGGGCGAGATCGAAAGCGCGGCTTCGGCCGACTGGAACAGCTCAACCTTCTCGTCGACGAATTCGCGCGGGGTCCTGCCCTCCTCGGCGGCTCGCTCGGCGATGTTGACCGAGTGCTCGTCGG
>JBDTOF010000022.1:0-1692 GCA_039933375.1 Chloroflexota bacterium | reverse complement strand
TTGCCGGCACGACTGGGCTGGTGCTCGCCTATCACGCTCTCGTGATCGGCCGCGTATCGATCGTGACGCCGATCGTCTCGACGGAGGGCGCGGCAGCTGCCGTAGCCTCCGTCATCCTCGGTGAGTCGCTGGGCGTGCCGACCGCCGTTGTCCTCGGACTGATTGCGATCGGCGTCGTCCTCGCTTCGATTGATCGACGCACCGACGAAGTCGCGGCGATCGACGCGCCGATGGTCGCACTCGATCCCGATGATCCCGCCGAAGCGATCCCGGCACCCACCGCGCCACAGCCAGCAGTCCGACCGCGGCACGTCCGTGAGGACGCGGCAGCCACCCGACGGAGTGTGCTCCTCGCCATCTCGGCGTCCGTTGCGTTCTCCATCGGCCTGATCACGAGCGCCCGGCTGGGCGACGTGCCAATCGCCTGGATCCTGCTGACGTCGCGTGGCGCCGGGGTCATCCTGATCGCCATTCCGCTGATCGCCCGTGGACGCCTCCGGCTGTCCCGGCGCGCCCTGCCGCTCGTGATCTCCTCGGGAGCGTTCGAGGCCATTGGCGCTGCCGCCTACGTGACCGGCGCGCACGCGAGCCCGGCGATGGCGGCGGTCCTCAGCTCCCAGTTCGCGGCGATTGCCGCGGTCTCGGCATTCGTCCTGTTCGGCGAGCGCCTGGCGCGGATCCAGATCGCGGGGATCGTGCTCATCGGAGTGGGTGTCACCGTGCTGGCCTTCATCCGCGCCTGAGTCGCGCCGGGCCCCTCGGCTATTCGAGGCTTGCCGGCAACCTCGGCAACAAGGCTTGGTCCAGGGACTCGTGCTGGATGATCACGCGGGCACCGGTCGCAGCTACCATTGCCTCGACCCGATCCATGGAGGCCAGCGTCTGGTCTCGATCGGTGTTGTAGACCGGCACGCGCCGATGGCGGCGGCTTTCCGCCTGGTGCCACAGGTCGCCAGACAACAGAACCGGCCCCGATTCGACCAGACGGACCAGGAGGACCACGTGGCCAGGGGTATGGCCCGGAGCCTGGATGATCGTGACGGATCCGTCGCCGAAGACGTCGTGATCGTCGGTGATCAGGCGAGTCGTCGCGCCCTCGAGCGCCGCATAGTCGTCCATCGCCCTGGGGTCGCCGTTCTCGTCACCAAACATGAAGTCGCGTTCTGCCGGGTTGACGATCCAGGCCGATCGATCGAAGAGTCCGGCGTTCCCGGAGTGGTCCCAGTGGCCATGCGAGAGAGCCACGAAGCGGATGTCGGCGGCCGCCAGACCCAGACCGCCCAGCTGGTCGGCAAGGTCCGCTCCTGGTGTGGCCCATGAGCCCAGATCAGTCCGGGTCGATGAGATGCCCGTGTCCCACATCAGGTCACCATCCGGATGCCGGATCAGGAAGCAGGGAACGGGCAAGTCCAGGGTGAGTCCTTCGTAGGCACCGTCATCGGCCAGCTCGGTGGCGTCAGTTCCGGCTGCCCGGATGCGCCCGCCGTCCAGGACGTAGACGCGGACCTTTTCGGGGCTCGGCATTGCTGGCTCCTCTATCGGTCTCGGTTCGGCATCAGACTAGATGGCCGGCGGGGGACCCGCCGCCGCGAGCCGAGCAGCTCCGCGGATGCCTCGCCTCGTTGCATCCCGACCCTCCGCTACACTCCCGAGCCGTGACCATCCCTCAGAGCCGCCTGCGCAACTTCTCGA
>JBDTOF010000021.1:0-2772 GCA_039933375.1 Chloroflexota bacterium | reverse complement strand
GCCGGCAACGACGGGAGAGTGACGGCACCGTGCCGAAGATGAAGAGCCACAAGACCGCGCAGAAGCGCATCGGCACGACTGGAAGCGGCAAGGTGATCCGGGTGAATGCGTGGCGTGGCCACCACCTTGAGATCAAATCATCACGCCGTACCCGTCGCTACGCGGGCAAGACCCTCATGAACGCCACACATGCGAAGCAGGTCAGGCGCCTGCTCCCGTACCTCTAGGAGCATCAGGAACTCATGGCTCGAGTCAAGCGGGGCGTAACGGCCCATAAGCGGCACAAGCGCCTTCTCAACGCGGCCGAAGGCCGCAAGGGGACACGCTCGCGCCTGATCAAACCGGCACGCGAGGCACTGCTTCACGCTCTCGCCTACGCGACCCGGGACCGCAAGCAGCGAAAGCGGGACTTCCGCGAGCTGTGGATCATCCGGATCAACGCGGCCGTCCGTGCGAACGGGATGCCCTACGGGCGGTTCATTGCCGGGCTGAAGGCCGCCAACATCGAGCTGGACCGCAAGGTCCTGGCTGACATTGCCGTGCGAGATGCCGCCACCTTTGGACGCATCGTCGAGGCCGTCAAGGGCGCCTGATCCCGCAGTCTGCCATCGACCGCGAAGCCCTCGACGTCCCGGACTGTCGAGGGCTCGTGATTCACGGGCCATGACGCACTACCATCAATCGACCCAGCCCCAGTCGGAGCCATAACCCGAGCCGTGGAACTCACTGACCTGACCCGTGACCTCGAGGCCCTGCGTGACCGGGCGCTCGCTGCCGCAACCGTGGCACCGAATACGGCTGCCCTGGACGTCCTGGACCTCGAGTTGCTCGGCAAGAAGGGCGAACTGACCGGCGTGCTCCGTGGGATCGGATCCTTGCCACCGGACGACCGTCCACGGGTCGGGGCCGTGGCGAATGCGGTCCGGGGCAGGATCGAGGGTGCCCTGAACGCTCGACGGGCGGACCTCAGCGCCTTGGAACTCGCAAGCCGCCTGGAGCGGGAGCAGATCGACGTCACCACCCCGGGTCGGCCGCTTCGAGGTGGCTCGCTGCACCCCAGCATCGAGGCGATGGGGGAGATCGCGTCGATCTTCGAGCAGTTCGGCTTCGTCGTTCATGAGAGTCCCGAGATCGAGGACGACCAGACGAACTTCCAGATGCTCAATATTCCACCGGACCACCCGGCCCGGGACCTGTGGGACACGCTCTATGTCGACATGCCTGGTCGGCTGCTGCGGACGCATACCTCGCCCGGACAGATCCATGTCATGCGGTCCATGAAACCGCCCATCCGCGCGCTGCTGCCCGGGCGCTGCTTTCGCTACGAGTCGGTCGATGCCTCGCATGGCTTCGAGTTCTTCCAGGTGGAGGGGCTCATGATCGACGAGGGAACCACGCTGGCGGATCTCAGAGGTCTCCTGGACCAGTTCGTCGCCGCGATGTTCGGCGAGGGCCGAAAGACACGGTTCCGTCCCGGCTACTACCCATTCACCGAGCCATCCGTCGCGTTCGACGTGGAGTGCCTCGTGTGCGGGGGTCCCGGCTGCCCGGCCTGTGGCCGCACTGGTTGGATGACCATCCTGGGTGCAGGAATGGTCCACCCGGTCGTTCTGCAGTACGGGGGACTGGATCCGGAACGCTACCAGGGCTTCGCCTTCGGAATGGGCCCGGAGCGGATCTCGATGCTCAAGCACGGGATCACGGACCTGCGCCTGTTCCTGGACAACGACGTCCGCTTCCTGGAGCCGTTCAGATGAGGGCACCCCTGTCCTGGCTGGCCGAATTCGTCGATATCGATCTCACGCCCGACGCGCTTGCGACTCGCCTGACGCTGCTGGGCATGGAGGTTCGGGCCGTTGAGTACCGCGGGGGTGACTGGCGAAACGTCGTCGTCGGTGAATTGCTGACCGTGGAGAAGCACCCGAGCGCCGACCGACTCTCCCTGACGACCGTTACGGTCGGACCTGGGGAGCCACTGTCGATCGTGTGTGGCGCGACGAACATCGCGCCCGGCCAACGCGTGCCCGTGGCACTCCCGGGTGCCGTGCTGCCAGGCGACCGGCGGATCGAGCGGACCGAGAAGATGGGCGTCGTGAGCAACGGCATGTTGTGCAGCGGCGAGGAACTCGGCATCACCGGCGACGGCGACGGGATCCTGATCCTGCCCGCATCGACGCCGATCGGGGCTCGGTTGACCGATCTGTACGGCGACACGGTCCTGGATATCGACGTCAAGCCCAACCGCGGCGATGCATTGTCGATTCTCGGACTTGCCCGCGAGATCTCGGCCATCACCGGAGCACCCATCCGGATGCCGACGATCCAGGTCACAGAGCACGGAGCCCCGGTGCATGACCATCTGACGGTTGACGTCCGGGATGACGTCCTGTGCACGAGGTTCGTCGGGCGCTGGGTGGAGGGCGTACGCGTCGGACCATCGCCGGATTGGGTCCAGATGCGACTCCTGGCAGCCGGAGTCCGGCCGATCAGCAACGTCGTCGACGCCTCGAACTACGTGATGCTCGAGCTCGGAAAGCCGATCCATACGTTCGACGCCGCAAGCGTCCGGGACGGCCGTCTCGAGGTTCGGCTGGCGACAGCCGGCGAGCGCCTGATGACGCTCGATCACGTTGACCGGACGCTCGACTCCGAGACCCTCCTCATCGCCGGCCCTGACGGTCCTCTTGCGATTGCGGGCGTCATGGGCGGCGCCGCTTCCGAGGTCCACGCGGGAACCTCCGACGTGATTGTCGAATCGGCCATCTTCGACCC
>JBDTOF010000020.1:0-2022 GCA_039933375.1 Chloroflexota bacterium | reverse complement strand
GCGATGTTCGGCAACCCAACGCCGACGAAGCAGACCCGCTGCCCGGCCAGCTCGCGGGCCGCGGCGACGATCATCATCTCGGACTTTGAGAAGGCCGCTGGAGCCACCGGCCCGCCGGCCTCGCCGCTCCCGGCCACGAGCTCGCTCATCGGTAATCCCCGTAGTCCACGGATCCGGACAGGGCGGAACCGGGCTTCAGGGTCGCGAGGCGCTCCGGTCCCAGTTTCTCAAGGTAGCCGGCCCGCCCTTCCACCTCGAAGACCCAGTCCCGCAGCCACCCCTGCAGGGCGTCCTCGTCTCGAGTGATGGCGTCCCAGTCCAGGTAGAACTGGTTGTCGCGGTCATATGCCCCCTGGACATATGAAGGGTGAGCTCCGAAAGGCTCGACGACGACGGCGTTCACGATCAGGCCGGGGATGATCGTCCGATTTGGATCGGCCCGTATCACCGCTTCGTCGACCAGCTCCTCGACGACCACGATGACCCGATCGGCTGCGAAGGCCGCCTCCTTCTGGCAGCCGAGAAGCCCCCAGACCTGGGTATTGCCGGCGGCATCGGCGCGCTGCGCGTGGACGATCGTCACGCCCGGTTTGAGCGGCGGAACGGCGAACACCTTGCCGTCACCGTAGGGCGATTCGACTTCGCGGATCAGTGGGTTCGCGGACGGCATGTCGGACTCGAAGTAGGAGCGCAGCGGATAGAACGGCAGGTTGGCAGCCCCCGCCGTGTAGCGGCCCACCATCCCGAAGTGGGAGTACTCCTCGATCTCGAGCGGTGCGGGCTGACGTGTCTCGATCCGCCGACGAATGGCGCCGAGCCCGCCAACCCCGGGGTTCCCGAGCCAGCTGAAGATGAGCTTGCGGGCAACGCCGGCCGCAATCATCTGGTCGTAGATGAGATCCGGGGTCAGCCTGGCGAGCGTCAGGTCGCGGCGGCCCTGGCGGATGATCTCGTGACCGGCCGCGAACGAGATGAGATGGGTGAAACCCTCGATGGCCACGGTATCGCCGTCGCGAACGAACTCGGCGATTGCGTCGTGCATGGATGCCACCTTGGAAGTCGACATGGGCCAAGTATCGGCGATGCGGGTCGGACCCGGGGGCGGCGGCGCACGGGCCTTGAATCCTTGCATCGCCGCCGTACGATGACCTGCGGAGGGTTCCGGTCGCTGGACCGGACACACGGATGGGAGGGATCCATGGATTCGATGGCGCGAACCGGCGCGGCTGGGGTGCTGCGCGCGCTGTACCTCGTGGCAATGGCCATGTTCCTGATCACGATCATGATCGGGATCCTGAACGGCCTGAACGTGGTCGAGTTCGACCGCAACCAGCTGCTGACACACGTCCATTCAGGGACCCTGGGCTGGATCAGTCTGGCGCTCATCACATCAACGATGTGGCTGACGCGCACCGTGGACCGGCGGCTGGCCTGGGCCCTGGCGATCCTCATCCCGATCTACGTCGCGGCGTTCTACAGCGGTAACTTCCAGGCCCGGGCGACCGCGGGGACTGCCCTGCTCATCGCGGTCCTGTCCGTCGTGGTCTGGGCGTGGAAACGGGCCATGGCTGACCGGTCCCTGCCGGTCCTTGGAGTTGCTCTCGGGCTGACCACCTTTGGCTACGGCGCAATCATCGGCGTCCTGATCCAGATCCAGCTGGCGACCGACTCGGCGATCTTCCCCGCCAGTGCCGATGCGATCGGCGCCCACGCGGCCGCGATGGTCTTCAGCTACCTCATCCTCGTGGCAATGGGCCTGATCGAGTGGCGCGTACTCGGCACCACGGGCCGGCCGCGCGCCGCCGTTATCCAGCTGGGCGCGCTCTTCGTGGGCGGCGCCGTCCTCTCGGGGGCGCTCCTGTTCGGTGGCGTCGACGCGGCGCAGGGTGCAGGCGGGCTCGACCTGCTGCTCAACCTGGTCGCCGTTGTGCTATTCGTGGTTCGCGTGCTCCCGAGCGCTCTCCGGACGAGCTGGGGAGCATCGACGGGCCGGCGTCACATCGCGATATCGGCAGCCTACGT
>JBDTOF010000019.1:0-6886 GCA_039933375.1 Chloroflexota bacterium | reverse complement strand
AGGGATGGACCGGCCCCAAGGAGATCGACGGCAAGCCGGTGGAGGGCACGTGGCGCTCCCACCAGGTGCCGATGGGCGAGGTGCGCACGAACGCCGAACACCGCGCCATCCTGGAAACCTGGATGCGGAGCTATCGACCCGAGGAGCTGTTCGACGAGGACGGGGCGCTGGTCGCCGAACTTGCTTCGCTGCCACCCAGGAGCTACCGGCGCATGAGCGCGAACCCCGTTGCGAACGGCGGCGAGCTGCTCCGTGACCTCAGCCTGCCGGACTTCCGCGACTATGCCGTGGACGTGCCGGCACCGGGCGCCACGACATCGGAAGCGACGCGCGTCCTCGGCTCCTACGTGCGCGACGTCATCGACCGCAACCGCGAGACGTTCCGCCTGTTCGGGCCAGACGAGACGCAGTCGAACCGTCTCGGTGCCGTGTTCGAGGTCACCGATCGCCAGTTCGATGCCGAGATTCTTGCCACGGACGAATCCCAGGCGCCCGAAGGCCGGGTCATGGAGGTCCTGTCCGAGCACCAGTGCCAGGGCTGGCTGGAGGGGTATCTGCTCACTGGTCGCCACGGCCTCTTCAACTGCTATGAGGCCTTCATTCACATCATCGATTCGATGTTCAACCAGCATGCGAAGTGGCTCAAGGTCACGCGGGACATTCCGTGGCGCCAGCCGATCGCCTCGCTCAACTACGTCCTGAGTTCACTCGTCTGGCGCCAGGACCACAACGGCTTCTCGCACCAGGATCCAGGTTTCATCGACCACGTGGTCAACAAGAAGGCAGACGTCATTCGCGTCTACCTGCCGCCCGACGCCAACACGCTCCTCTCGGTTGGAGATCACTGCCTTCGAAGTCGGAACTACGTGAACGTGATCATCGCCGGCAAGCAGCCGAGCCCGAACTGGTTGTCGATGGATGAGGCGATCGTCCATTGCACCCGGGGAATCGGGATCTGGGACTGGGCCAGTAACGATGGCGCTGGCGAGCCCGACGTCGTCATCGCCAGCGCGGGCGACGTTCCGACCCTCGAGGCCCTCGCGGCGGTGGACCTCATTCGACTGCATCTACCAGAGCTCAAGGTCAGGTTCATCAACGTCGTGGACCTCATGCGCCTCCAGGACGAGAAGGAACACCCGCATGGGATGTCGGATCCCGAATTCGATTCCCTGTTCACGACCAACAAGCCGGTCGTATTCGCCTACCACGGCTACCCGTGGCTGATCCACCGGCTGACCTACCGCCGGACCAATCACGCGAACCTGCATGTCCGGGGCTACAAGGAAGAGGGCACCACGACGACCCCGTTCGACATGGTCATGCTCAACGACCTCGACCGATTCCACCTGGTTATCGATGTGATCGACCGGGTGCCGGGCCTCGGTCCGAAGGCAGGCCATGTGCGCCAGCTCATGGTGGACAGGCGAATGGAAGCCCGCGCCCACACCCGGCGCGAGGGCGAGGACGCTCCCGAGATCGCGAACTGGACATGGCCGCAGGCGGCGAGCTGATGACTCCCAGCGACCAACACGAGCTCCGTTCCGACGGCCGCCCCGACGAGGGACGAATTCTGGTCGTCAATGCCGGGTCGAGCAGCCTCAAGCTGCGCGTGCTCGACGCGAATGACCGGCTTGTCGGGTCCGCCGATCCGCCGCCCCCTCGTGACGCAACCGATGTCGCCGGGGTCGCAGACGCGATCCGCGAACTGGGTGACGTAGCCGCGGTCGGACACCGGATCGTCCACGGCGGCTCGATCTACTCGGGTTCCGTGCGCATCGACGAGAAGGTCGTGGCTCGACTCGAGGCACTGACCGATCTCGCGCCGTTGCACCAACCCAAGTCACTGGCGGCGCTGGCTGCTGTGACAGCTGCCCTGCCGCAGGTGCCGGCCGTCGCATGCTTCGACACTGCCTTCCATTCCACTCTTCCGGCGGCGGCCTCGACGTACGCACTGCCGCATGAGTGGCGCAAACGCTGGGATCTGCGCCGTTACGGGTTCCACGGCCTGTCCCACGCCTATGCGTCGCGGCGCGCCACCGAGATGCTCGGCCTCCCGGCTGATGGCTTGCGGCTCGTCACGTGCCATCTCGGGGCAGGCGCGTCACTGGCCGCGATCCTCGACGGCCGCTCCGTTGAAACGACCATGGGCTTCACGCCCCTGGAGGGCCTGGTGATGGCCACCCGCTCGGGCAGCGTCGACCCGGGGCTCGTGCTGTGGCTGGTCGAGCACGCGAAGATGCCCCCGGCGGAGCTGGCCGCGACGCTGGAGCACCGTTCCGGCCTGCTCGGACTCGCGGGAACGGCTGACATGCGGGAGGTCGTCGCTGGCGCCGAGGCCGATCACCCGGAAGCGACCCTCGCCCTTGGGGTCTACATCCACCGGCTGCGAGCGGCGATCGCAGCGATGACTGCATCCCTCGGCGGCCTCGACGCCCTCGTCTTCACGGGCGGCGTGGGAGAGCATGCCCCGGTTGTGCGGGCCCGGGCTGCCGAGGGCCTCGGGTTCCTGGGCGTCGAGCTGGACCCCGCCCGAAACGAAACGGGACCGGACGATCGCGAGATCGGGGCCGACGGAGCACCGGTCCGGGTTCTCGTTCTCGCCGCCCGCGAGGACCTCGAGATTGCCCGCGAGGTGCGGGGCGTTCTCGCCTAGGGATCTTCGTCGGGATGTCGGGACCTGGCCGGCGCCGGTCAGGACACTTGGCACTTGGACCGGCCGGCACGCAGTCCGATGATGTGGCGACAGACCGCAGCCGGAGGTGCCCGATGACAGCAAGCGAGACCATGGATCGCCAGGGCGTTCTCGTCTGGGTCGATGCGCGCGAGTCGGTGATCGTGCGATGGGCGGGGGGCGAAGCGGCCGTCGAGCGCCGGACCTCGGACGTACCGCCACGGCGCCGTTCGACCGGGCACGTTCGACATGATCCGGGTACGCGTCACGGCGGCGGTGGTTCGGCGCCCCACGACGCCGGTGAGGGTCGGCGGATCGAGCATCTCAACCGCTTCGTCGATCAAATTGCCGCGGACGTCACAGAGGACGACGACGTTCTCCTGCTCGGATCAGGGCAAGTGCGAGAGCTCGTTGCGAGCCGTCTCCGAGAGGCCGATCTCCAGGCACACCGAAATCGGCAGCTCACGGTCGAACCGGCTGGCCGACTCACCGATCCCCAACTCGTGGCGCGGCTGCGGGCGCACCTCCTCGCAAGCCCCGAGCGAGTCGCCGTCTGATGAGCAACATCACGGCACCCCCAACTACGCAACCCGTCCCACCCAGGGGCCCGCTCCGGTGGTTACTGAGCGCACCCAAGTACCTGTTCCGGGCCCATCTCGGGTTCCTGCTCGACCATCGGTTCCTGCTCCTCGTTCACGAGGGTCGCAGGACCGGCAAGCTGCGAGAAACGCCCCTTGAGGTCGTGCACTACGACGCCGCCACGCGCGAGGCCGTCGTTGCCGCTGGATGGGGCCACAAGACGCAGTGGCTGCACAACGTCGAGGCCGGACTGGCCAAGGAGATCCGGATCGGCCGCGATCGCTACACACCAATCTATCGGCTCCTCGAGGTTGACGAGGCAGCGGCGCTGTTCGAGGAGTACGAGCGCCACAATGGCATGCCGAAGTCACTCGTCCAAAAGGTCCTCAGCCGTCTCCTGGGCTGGCGCTACGACGGATCAGAAGCCGCGCGCCGCCGTGCCGTAACGCAACTGCCGCTGCTGGGGTTTCGGCCGAGCGACTGAGCCAGCTCGGCAACACCCGGCCGCCAACGGCCAATGAGCGCAGCCCCGGACGCCTAGGTGCGCGGGCTGACCAGGCGCTCCAAAGGCACGTTCCAGCCGATCAGCTCGCAGCCGAGGTAATGCGCCGAACGCTCCCCGGGCGTGCATTCAGGACAGCCCCAAACGGTGAGACCGCCCTCATCCGGGAGGAACGCGATGTCGCAAGTGTTCTCAGCTGGGTCGCAGGTGCGCCCGTGACACCCACAATCGCAGTGGACCCAATGCGCGCACGTGCAACTCGCCGTTGGCGACGGGGGCCGCAGGACGCTTGACGGAAACGGACTTGGTTCCAACATCTGGTGCTCCTGGCCACACCAGTCGTTGGCGGTGGTTCGATTGGACGGGCCGATTTCATTGTCGCGCGGCCGTCAAATGAGCACGACTGGGCCGAGCCCCCGGCAATGGGCGACCCAGCGGCTCGGGTGCGGGGCCAGGTATGGTCCCGCGTATCTCCGCGTATTTCCGCCTCGCCTCCGACTGATTGACGCGCTACTGGTCATGCGCCAGGCTGGCAGCCCCGCCCGTAATCGACCGCTCGCTCGCGTTTCACGAGCCGCGGAAGTCCGACACCCGGCGGATCTCTGTCAGCTGAATTCGTTCGGCACGCCGTCACCGTTCAGCGGCCGAGCGCGGACGCGCTCCTTCCGTGATCGGCCCAACAGGACTGCCCCGAGGCCGATGTACGCGACGGCGACCAGCAGCGTGGGGCCGCTGGGGATATGGCCGATCAGGATGAGGCTCGGGACGAGCGCTGGAGCGCACATGACGAAGAGCCACGCGGCCCACGCGGGTAACGCAGCCGCTCTCCTGAGCCCGACGCCAAACGCCGTGCACCCGACCGCGAGCGCGAGCAGGCCCAGAAGCTCCAGCGGGTACCCGATGCCATCGGCCCAGTAGTCGCCCGCCACGCCGATGAAGGATGCAACGAGGCCGCCGACCGTCAGCCAGAACCCGACCCTCTCGACGCCGTTCGGCTCGGCGCCTGCGAGCCGATGCACCGCCACGGTCGCCGGCAGCCATAGCAAGTACACGAGGTCAAACACACGGCCGTAGGTTGCGTACACCTGCGTGGGCTCGGCAAAGTCGAGAAACGGGGTGACAACCGGACGCACGGCCGGAACCCAGATCGGGAGTTCGTTGAATCCGGGGTACGCCAAGTAGAAGGCGACGGCGAACGGCAGAGTAAGCACGAGTGCCAGGCAGCCGCCCAAGATCGCGAGAAGCGGCACGATGGTCGGCCAGGTCGCGTTCCGCACAGATCGATCCTCCGAAGGGTGGGCGCTGTCCGTGATCATGCCGACGGCTCTAGTTGTGGCGATGCCCTTCCCGCACGCGTGCCTATCGCAGCGCTCTAGGCGCTGGGTTGAACTTGATAGTAGCCCAAGGACCACTGGCCGAGGCGTAAGGCTGCGCGGATGGCCACGAGCCATGACCCCTGAGCGATCCGCAACGCCCCCATTCGTAACCCATGCGGGGCCATCGCGATCAGGGCTGACAGGTTCGTCTGACGACTCGCCTGCCGGTCCTGCCACCCCCTCTTGTTCCGGCAATCGAAACCGCGCCATCCTCCGTGCCGAAGGCGACGTCACCGATCGATCGGCTGAGCGATCCACGGACGGCGGCCAGGCGGGCTCGGATCGGCGCGGTCATCGACTTCGATGCTAGCGGTTAGCCAGCAGTCCGGCGCACCGCGTCTGGCGACTCAGTCGGTCGAGATTGGGTGCCCGATGGTGTCCTTCCAGCTGCCAGCGTCCACGAACCGCAGGAATGCCTCGTCCACCGGCCCGAGCCGGCGGTCACGGGCATGGACGAGGTGCCACTGGCGCCGTAGCGGGAATCCCTCGACGGGGAGTTCAACGAGCTGCCCGAGCTGAAGCTCGAGTGCCGTGGCGAAACGCGACAGGATCGAAACGCCAAGGTCCCGGGCGACGGCTCGTTTGATCGCTCCGTTGCTGGCGAGCTCCATGACCGGCCGGATCGTCAGTCCGGCCGCGAGGAGCGCCTCCTCCGCCGTCTCGCGTGTCCCGGATCCGGGCTCGCGACCGATGAACGGCTCGGCCGCCAGGTCCGCCAGGGTCACGCGATCGCGCCGTGCGAGGGGGTGCCGGGGCGAGGCGATCGCGATCAGTTCGTTGGCCAGCAGTGGCCGGGCAACCAGCGGAATTGATGGGTTCTCCCAGAGCCGCCCGCTGACCACGAAGTCAACCTCGTTGGCGAGCAGGCGGTCGTACAGGCCCTTCCGGTTGTCGACCCCCATCTGGACCTCGATCGACGGATGGGCAAGCCTGAAATCCCCGAGGAGATCCGGCAGCACGTAGATGCCGACGGTGGTGTCGCCGGCCACTCGAAGCCGGCCTCGCCGAAGCCCGCGCAATTCGTCGAGTGCGGACCCGGCCGCTTCGAACTCGGCGAGGATGCGTTTCGCATGCTCGTACAGGAGTTCGCCGCCCTGGGTCAACGACACGCGGCGTCCGACGATCTCGATGATCGGCATCCCGACCGCGTCGGCCAGGGCCTTGAGTTGGTGAGAGACCGCGGGCTGGCTGAGACGGAGCGCCTCCGCCGCACGGGTGAAACTGCCCTTCTCGATGACCATCGTCAGCAGACGGAGCTGGTGCACGGAAATCACGCGATCGAGCGCCGCGGAGAGCCGGAGGCCGGCCGGTTCGCTGTCAGTCATGCACAGATGTTATCGAGTAGATCACTACAATGCATTGGACGACATCGACTGCGTTTGGGTACCCTCGGTTCATGGCAACGACCGATGCTCCAGATCGCTACGCCGCTGGTGTCCTCAAGTACGCCCAGATGGGCTACTGGCAGCCCGACTACGAGCCGGCCGAGACCGACATCCTCGCCCTCTTCCGGATCACGCCACAGGACGGCGTAGACCCCGAGGAAGCTGCGGCCGCGGTGGCCGGCGAGTCGTCGACCGCAACCTGGACCGTCGTGTGGACCGATCGACTGACCGCGGCCGACAGCTATCGCGCCAAGGCGTATCGCGTCGAGCAGGTCCCGGGTGCCCCGGATCAGTGGTTCGCGTACATCGCCTACAACCTGGACCTGTTCGAGCCCGGCTCCATCGCCAACCTCTCGGCATCGATCATCGGCAA
>JBDTOF010000018.1:0-3461 GCA_039933375.1 Chloroflexota bacterium | reverse complement strand
GCTACGAGCGCCCGAACAGCCCACCGAGCCCCTTGGCCTTGCGGACCGGGGCACTTGAGCCGGGGAGGCCAGCCAGCCGCGCGGCGAGGCGCCCGAGTGCCTCCGCGGCTGGTGTTCGCGGTGCGCCCTGGACGATCGGGATCCCCTCGTTGACGCCCTTCAGGAATGCGAAGGAGTCGTACGGGATCGTCGCGCTCACCGTGGTCCCGAGGGCCTCCTCGATGTCCGCGGAGCGCAGGAGCTCGCGTGCGAAGATCGTGTTCAGGACGTACGACACCTCGGTGCCACTGCTGCCCCTCGCCTCGAAGAGTTCGCTCAGCGTGTGGACCGCCTTGATCGCCGGGAACTCCGGTGTCAGAACCACGACGAGGTCGGTCACCCGAGTGAAGGCGGCCTCGGTTCGGGCATCCAGGATCGAGCCGAGGTCGGCAACGACCAGCTGGAAGGCCGCGGTCGCGGTCGAGAGCAGGGTCGAGACGTCGGCCGGCGTGATCGTCGACGCCGCCTCAGGGGTTGCCGGGGCGCTCAGCACCTGGAGGCCTGAACCATGTCGATCGAGGGCCGCACCGAACAATGCAGGGTCATGAAGGGTGATCTCGTCGCGCATGAGATCCGACACCGTCATCCGGGGGGTCATGTTGAGGTGCGTGGACGCCTGGCCGAACTGGAAGTCGAGGTCCAGCAGGGCAACTGCTCCGGGAACCTGCGCCGCGAGCCAGGTCGCGACGTTCACGGCGATGGTGGTGGTACCGGCCCCGCCCTTGGGCGAGAAGATGCCGATGATCCGCCGCTGGCTACCCTCGCGGATCGTCGTGTCGATATGGTTCGGATTCTTGAGGTCGCGAGAGCGCACGAACCTGAGCGCCAGCGCCTCGGCGCGGGCGTCGAGCTCAAGGACGTCGAACGGTCTGGCGACAACATCGTCGGCACCCGCCTCGAGCAGCTCGATGCGGTCCTCGACGTCGTCCGACGAGATCACACACAGGAGCGGCAACGTCGCCATGCTCTCGGTGGCGCGGATCTGCGCGCACGCTGCCACTGCGGTACGTACGTCACCCGGTTCGTCGAGGACGAGGACCTGAATACCCGCGGTCGCAGGCTCCGAGGCAAGGGCGGTCGCGAGGTCGACGACCGTGGTCTCGTGGCCCGCTGATTCGAGGGCGTCCTTGACGACGGTGTCGCCGCCGTCCGAGATGAGCAGGATCTGGCTTGCAGCCAAGCGTGACCTCCAGGCGAGGCGGAACGGGTTCGTAGTCGAGAAGACGATACCGTGACGCGCGAAACAACGGCTGGTACTGAGGATACAGCGGCGACCCGTGGTAGACTCCCGGCCGACCTTTCCGTTCCGCGCCCGTTGGGTAGCGGGGCACACCCATTGGAAGGAGAATGACGGCCCATGCGCCGATATGAACTGATGCTCGTGATCCGGCCCGACGCGCCGGACGACCGAATCGCTGCGATCGTGGATCGCGCGACCGGTCAGATCACCGCCGACGGCGGACAGATCATCAAGGTGGCCCCCTGGGGGCGCCGCCGGCTCGCTTACCCGATCGACGGTCACCGCGAGGGCTCGTATCACATCGTGCTGTTCGAGGGCGCGGCGGGTACGATTGCCGAGCTCGAGCGGACCCTCATGATCACCGAGGAAGTCCTGCGCCACCTGGTGATTCGCCAGGATCGGCCGACTCGAGCCCGTCGCGACGATGGGTCGGAAGATCTCGACGACACCGACCTTCCGTCCGCCGATGATGATGACGAGGACGACGAGTCCGAGAGGATCGACGAGTCCGAGAGCGAGGCGGCCCCGGCCGCCATCGACTGAGAGGAGTCACCGATGGCTGCCCTGTGCAAGATCCAGATCATCGGCAACCTCGGGCGAGATCCCGAGCTCCGCTACACCCCGAACGGCCGCCCCGTCGCGACCTTCAGCGTTGCCGTCAATCAGGCGACGAAGAATCAGGCCACGGGCGAATGGGTCGAGGCAACGGACTGGTTCCGGGTCTCGGTCTGGGGCGATCGTGCCGAGCGCTCCGCCGAAAATCTGCGGAAGGGCAGCCGCGTCTTCGTTGACGGCCGGTTCCGGACCCGCGAGTACGAGACCAACGACGGCCGCAAGGGGATGTCCCTCGACGTCAGTGCCGACAACGTAGTCGGCCTCGACAAGCGCGACCAGGAGGGCGGCTTCTCGGGCGCGCCCGCCTCAGGCGGGCCAGGCCAGTCCCAGAGCTCGGGCGGAGCCCCCGGCATCGACGACACGGAAATCGACGAACTCCCGTTCTGATCACGACTCGACCCCCTGCGCCCTGATCGGGCGCCACCAGGAGACCCTGCACCATGCCAGCACCTCGCACCGCACGCAAAAAGGACGAATATCGGGACCGGCGCCGCCGAAAGGTGTGCACGTTCTGCGCGGACAAGACCGTTCAGATCGATTACAAGGAGGTCAATCGCCTCCGCCGCTTCCTGTCCGAGCGCGCCAAGATCGAGCCGCGCCGCAAGACCGGCACCTGCGCCGGGCACCAGCGAGAACTCTCGGTGGCCCTCAAGCGGGCACGCATCGTGGCCCTGCTCCCGTACGCACCCCAGCACCTTCGACCATAGGCGGGACTTTGTCAGGGTCGATCGGACAATGGCCTCGCTCGCGTCCCGCACCACCGTCCTGAGGGCCTGACCGTGGATCTCCTCATCCTGCTCGGCTCGTTTCTGCTGATCCTGGCAGGGGCGGAACTCTTCACCAACGGCATCGAGTGGGTCGGGCGAAAGCTCGGGCTGGCCGAGGGTGCGGTCGGATCCGTCCTGGCCGCGGTCGGGACGGCGCTGCCCGAGACGATGATCCCGATCATCGCGATCCTCTTCGCCGACGGGAATGCAACCGAGGGGATCGGCGTAGGCGCCATCCTGGGGGCGCCATTCATGCTCGCGACCCTGGCCATGTTCGTGACCGGTACTGCGGTCGTCTGGCAGGGTCGCCGACGTCCGGCCGGGGACGTCATGCCGGTCGACGTCCGGGTGCTCGGCCTCGACATCCGGGTCTTCGCCGTCGCCTATGCGCTGGCGATCGGGGCTGCGTTCCTCCCCGCCGAGCCGACGTGGCCAAAGCTCGTCGTGGCCGCCGTCCTCGTCCTGATCTACGCGCTGTACGTCAAGCGGCACTTCGAGGCCGACCCGGAGGTCGATCTCGAGGATCTGGCCCCGCTTCGATTCCGTCGCCTGGATCCACTGCACCGCCGGGAGCCGGGGCACCCGCGGCTGCGCGTCGTGAGCGTCCAGGTCATCGCTGCATTGAGCTTCATCGTGCTCGGTGCGATCGCCTTCGTCGGGGCGGTGGAACACGTTGCGTCCACGCTGGGTGTCTCGGAGGTGCTGCTGGCCCTGATCGTGGCACCCATCGCGACCGAACTGCCGGAGAAGTTCAACTCGATCATCTGGGTCCGCCAGGGCAAGGACACCCTGGCGATGGG
>JBDTOF010000017.1:0-1542 GCA_039933375.1 Chloroflexota bacterium | reverse complement strand
CGCCAGACCCTGGCCGAGCCGCAGCCCGAGTTCCTGTCGATCGTGCCCTTCACCTCGGAAATGAAGGAGCCGCGTTATCGCCTCAAGGCACTCGAGGCCGAGGTCCGCAACAGCAGCTACGTCGAGTACGAGATCCCGTACTCGGTGGCCGAAGCGGTTGCCGAATCGACCCGCTGCCTCCAGTGCACCTGCGAGGCGATCGGCTTCTGCGACCTCCGCCGACTCGGGATCGAGTACGGCACCACGCTCCAGACGCTGGAGCCGCAGCACCACCAGGGTGCGGGCTACCGGAGCGTCACCGAGAACCGCTTCACCGGCGTCAACCACGACTACGTTCGCGACGACAGCCACGCGTTCATCCTGCGTGAACCGTCGCGCTGCATCGATTGCGGTCGCTGCGCCAACGTCTGTGCCGAGGTGGTGGGTGCCGCCTGCTACGACTTCATGCGGATCGGATTCGACACGCTCGTGACGACGCCACTGGACATGAGCCTCAACGACACGCCGTGCGTGTCGTGCGGGCGATGTGCCGAGACCTGTCCGACGGGCGCGCTGATGCCCAAGCCACGCGTCCTCCAGAAGTACGAGGTGGACGAGAGCCGCTGCATCCTGTGCGGGATCTGCGTCGATGCCTGCCCGTACGACGCGCTGCGGGATGGCGGCGAGTTCGAACTCGCGCATACCAGTCGCGCTGAACCGATGATCGACCTGATGGCCCTTGCCTCCGTTGATCGAGAGACGGAGATGACCTACATCCGCCGCGAGCGCGACTGGCTCCAGCGTGCGGTCGAGGAGGGCCGCTTCGTCGATCGCGCGAAGCTCCTGCCCGTCCTCCCAGCCTCGGTCGCTTCATCCGGCGGCAATGGCAACGGAAGCGGGAGCGGGAACGCGCTCCTGACCGGCGGCCACGACCACGGCGGGGCGGGCGGCACGCACGCCCACACGAAGTAGCCGACGGATGCGAGCCTGGATGAACCTGCTGATCGCCGCCATCGCCGGCGCGATCATCACCACGCCTGCGCTGCTGATCTTCGTCCTGGGCGGGGGGTCCGTGGATGACGCCCTGTTCGCGGCCCTCGCGACCCTGATGCTGACGTCCGCGCTCCTGGTGGTCACGATGCGGGACATCATCCGCTGCGGCCTGGCGATGATCGTGGCGTTCCTGGCCCTGGCCGGGATCTACGTCATCGTCGGCGCTCCGCTCGTGGCCGCCGCCCAGGTCATCGTGTACATCGGTGCGATCAGCGTCCTGATCCTGTTCGCGATCATGCTGACGGAGTCGAAGGCGGCCCCCTCGATCCTGGTGTTCCAGACGCAGGCGGTACCCGCCGCGGTGGCCTCGATCATCCTCGCCGTCCTGGTCACGCTCGGCATCAGCGCCACGGACTGGGGCGCCGCGGCCGTCCGGTTCCGATTGGGAACCGAGGCACTGGCACAGGCCCTGTTCCGCGACTACATCCTGCCCTTCGAAGTGGTGAGCGTCCTGCTCCTCGCCGCCGTCATTGGCGGTGTCTTCATCGCCAAGCGCGAAACCGGGGATCC
>JBDTOF010000016.1:0-6374 GCA_039933375.1 Chloroflexota bacterium | reverse complement strand
GTACTCCGGTTTCACGAGATCCGCCCACGACGTCGGCGGGTTCTTCACGAGGTCCGTGTTGACGAGGAAGCTGATCGCGCCCCAATAGGCGACTGCCCAGCGGCCATCAGCGTCCTTGAAGTTTGCCGGGATGCTGTCCCAATGGGAGTTCTTGAAGCTCGCCGCAAGGTCGTTCTGGATGAGCTTGTCGACGAAGTCGAAGCCGATGTCTGCGACGTCCATGACGGGCGCGTCTTTCTCGGCAAGAAGGTGGGTGATCTCCTCTGCGCTCTTCATATCCGTGTCGACGTGCTGGATCCCGTACGTGTCTGACACAGCCTTCCAGATCGCCCCAAGGTTGACCCAGTCGTCGGACATTCCGTAGCTGACGACTTGGCCCTCGGTCTTCGCGGCGGCGGCGATTGCCGCGAACGCGTCAGCCGTCGGAGCGGGGGTCGCTGCGACCGATGCAGCAGGGCTGGCGGGCGCTACCGTGGCCGGCGCCGAACTGGTCGCTGCCCCGGTCGTGCAGCCAACGAGCACGATCACCGTGAGGAGAACACCTGAGATCAGGGTGGTCGAACGTTTCATGGATGTTCCTTTCGTGCTGTGTGCGCTCATTCATGCTCCGCGCGATGGGCGGGCGCGTATCGTCGATGCCGTCACCTCCGGTCGGGTCTTCGCCGTCTCACCTCCTCTCCGCCGTCGTTGACGGCGAAGGTGTGCCGCCGAGCGGTTCGGATCCATCAGCAGAGCCGATGAGGTGGCAGCTCTCGACATCGAAGGCGAGGCCGATCGAGCGCCCCGGCGAGGGCGGGCCCGATCGCCCGGCGGGAGCGGTCACCACGACCCGGCGCCCATCGACATCCACGCTCACCATATCGGTCGCGCCGAGGTAGGTCACCGCGAGCACGGTTCCCTCGAGCCGGTTCATTTCAGGCGGCAGCGTGCCGCCCGGATCGAACACCAGGCGTTCCGGGCGCACGACGAACTGGACGATCGCGTCCTGAACGAGCAGGGGACCCGGCGGTACGCGGAGGAGACGGGAGGCAACCCGGACGAGTCCCTGGTCGGCATCCACGACGCGCCCCTCAAATCGGTTCGTCTGGCCGATGAAGCTCGCGACGAATGCCGTGGCCGGGCGCTCGTAGACCTCGCGCGGCGAGCCGATCTGTTCAATCCGCCCGTGGTCGAGGACGACGATCCGGTCGGAGATCGTGAGCGCCTCTTCCTGGTCGTGGGTCACGTAGATGGCGGTGATCCCCGTCCGCTGCTGGATCTCCCGGATCTCCATTCGGAGCGAGGTGCGAACGACGGCATCGAGGGCGCTCAGGGGTTCGTCCAGGAGGAGGACCCGCGGCTCGATCGCGATGGCCCGGGCGAGGGCAACCCGCTGTTGCTGGCCGCCGCTCAGCTGATTCGGGTAGCGGGCCGCGATCTCGGGCAATGCGATCAGGTCGAGCATCTCCGTGACCCGCGCGCGGATCTCGGCCGCCGGGCGACGAGCCATCCGCAGCCCGAAGGCGATGTTCTGGCTGGCGGTCATGTTCGGGAACAGCCCGTAGGACTGGAAGACCATGCCCATGCCGCGCCGCTCGGGCTGGATGTCCGTCAGGTCTCGTTCTTCCAGGATGACCCGGCCGGCGTCAGGCCGTTCGAAGCCGGCGATGATCCGAAGTGTGGTCGTCTTTCCACAGCCGCTCGGCCCGAGGAACGAAACGAGTTCGCCTCGCTCGACTTCGAGGTCAACGCCATGGAGCGCCACCGTCGATCCGAACGCTTTCTGGATACCCTCGAGTCGGAGGTAGGTCATCGGGAGCGATCAGCCTCCGGCCTGGACCACGCATCGGTCGAACGTCAGGATCACAACCAGTCTCATCCTGCGGTTCAAGGCTTACGCCTCCTTTTCGATGGTCCGGCCACGCGTCACCGGGAGCCAATCGCGCGACGGCGACGACCGATCCCGGCCGCACCTACTCCGAAATATCCACGCATCATACACATGATCACACGCTAATCGCAAGATGTTCGTCCACTTTCCGGACGAGTGACAGTCGCCCTCTCGTGCCACGCGAACCATGAATGTGGACGGATCGCACCTGTGCCGCTTGACATCCGAAACACAATAGATAGCATTGTGCGCAGTGCTCCACCATCTTTCGGACACCGAATAAGACGCCGCGTGCACCTTCCGGGACACCGTGCAGAAGCAGAGACTCGGCGACCGGCCAAGGATCCTTTACTCATGTCCGCATAGCATGTGGACCTCAACCCGAACGTCCTCGCGGCTTCCTCGGCAGGTCGCAAGGCCGTGGGGCAGCCGAATAGTGGAGGCGAATCCGTGAGCTCTGGTGGTGATATCCGTCTGGCAAGGCTGTTCGACGGCGGCTCGAACGCGATCGTGGCGGCGATCGACCACGGGCTGTACAACGGCCCGCGACCTGGGTTCGAGGACCTTTCGGGAGTCGTGGGACGGCTCACCGGCGCGGACGCCATCCTCCTCAGCCCCGGCATGGCCCCGCATCTGGCCTCGGCATTCAGCCACCGCGGAGCACCGGCGATGCTCGTCCGGCTCAACTGGGGGACGCAGTACGCCACCCAGTGGGGCTATCACGAGAGCCGCAGCGTTCCGATGATCTCGGCCGCCGGCGCGATTGCCCTCGGAGCGGACGTCGTCCTGGTCGGGATGTCGATCAAGACGGGCTCCGAGGCCGTCGATGCCGAAAACGTTGAAATGGTCGCGCGCTGCGTCGCCGAGGCGCGGGCCGCCGGTGTCCCGATCGTCGGCGAGGTCTACCCGGCTGGCCATGAGGACGTCACGCCCGAAGAGCGTCACGAGGTGATCTCGATCGGCTGTCGGATCGTCGCCGAACTTGGCGTCGACCTGGTCAAGACATTCCACACGGGCGAGCGGTTCGGCGAGATTGTCCGATCCACGCCGGTCCCGATCCTCGCCCTCGGCGCCAGGAAGCTCCCCCACGAGGTTGATGCGCTCGAGCTGGCCGCCATCGCCATCCGCGACGGAGCACGTGGCGTCGTCTTCGGTCGAAACCTGGTCGGCGCCAAGGATCCGGTCCGGTTCATGGCGGCGCTGCGCGAGGTCGTGAAAGAGGGCGCCGATCCGGTGGCGGCAGCGACGAAGCACGGGCTCGAGTAGCGTCTACCGCACCGTGACGCTACTTCTCGGCCTCGACGTCGGCACGACTTCGGTCAAGGCTGGCCTGTTCGAGATCGATGGTCGCCAGGTGGCAGCGGCTGGACGCGAGTACCAGCTCGCACACCCGGCCCCCGATCGGGCTGAGATCGACCCCGAGACGTGGTGGGCGGCGGCTGTCGAGGCGGTTCGTGCGGCGGTCACCACGCCAGGTGTCGATGCCTCCCGGATCGCGGCGATCGGCATCTCCAGCCAGGGAGAAACGGTCGCGGCTGTGGATGCCGACGGCCGTGCCATCGCACCGGCGCTCGTGTGGCTCGACAATCGGGCCACGACCGAGGCCCGCGAGCTCGAGGCCCGGTTCGGCGCGGCGCTGGTGTACGAGAGGACCGGCGTGCCGGACGTCAACCCGACCTGGACGGCGGCGAAGCTCCTATGGTGGCGCCGCCACGAACCGGAGCTGTTCCGCGACGCAGCGCGATTCGTGCTGGCCGAGGACTTCATCCTCCGACGGCTGACCGGCCGGTTCGTGACCGACGGCGGGATCCAGTGCACCACGATGCTGTTCGACATTCGCGACGGCGGCTGGTGGTCGCCGATGCTCGAGGCCGTCGGTGTCGGCCTGGAACGGCTCCCGGAGATCGTCGCGCCAGGTTCCATCGTCGGGTTTCTGACGACCGCGGCTGCCGATGCCCTCGGCCTTCCGACGGGGCTGCCCGTGGTCGCCTGCGGGATGGACCAGGGCGCCGGGGCGGTCGGGGTCGGCAACATCGGTGGGGGGATGATCTCGGAGAGCACCGGTGGTGCCCTCACGATCCAGGCCGCCGTTGACCGCCACGGGGCCGACCCGACCGGCCGGACGCCGGTCTACCTTCACTCCGCCCCGGGAACATACCTGTACTGCCCGGTCTGCCCGACCGGCGGGATGGCGCTGACCTGGTTCCGAGACCAATTCGGCTCGCCCGAGACCGAGGCCGCCGCCGCTCAAGGACGGAGCGCCTACGACCTCCTGACCGAGCTCGCGGTTTCGGTGCCCGCTGGCTCGGACGGCCTGACGATGCTCCCCCACCTGGCCGGGGCGTTCAGCCCGGAGTACGCGCCGGCGGCACGCGGGGTGTTCGCAGGGTTCACGCTGGCGCACGGCCGCGGGCACTTCGTACGCGCCATCCTCGAGGGCGTCGCGTTCATGCTCCGCCGCAACCTCGAGCTGCTCGCCGGCGCGGGAGCGCACGCGCCGGAGGTCCGCTCGCACGGGGGCGGTGCGCGCAGCGCGCTCTGGAACCAGATCAAGGCTGACGTGTGTGGCCTACCCATCGTCACCCTCGAGGGCGAGGATGCCGCGGTCCGCGGAGACGCGATGCTGGCCGGGGTCGCGGTCGGAGCGTTCCCGGATCTCGCTGCCGCGGAGCGCGCCCTCGTGACAACCGGGGCCCGGTTCGAGCCGGATCCGAGTACCCGCCCGGCATACGACGACGCGTACGACCGCTATATCCGATTGTTCGAGGCCATGCGTCCAGAATTTGAACGAGCCGGCGCGGCCGGCTGATCATCGATCATCCACGCGAGTCGAGAAAGTACGAAGAGGAGGCAGCGACATGGCGACGAAGGCGAAGATTGGTGTCCTGGTGATGGCGCTGCTCGAGGACGACTACAACAAGACCGCCCACATGCGCCCGGCGGCCACCGCAGCCGCGCAGGAGATCGCCGACACCCTGGCCGCGTTCGGCACGGTGGTCCATGCGGGGCTCGTCGAGGAGGAGCATCAGGCCGCGGCCGCGGCCCGGCTTTTCAACGCCGAGGACGTGGACATCATCGTGGCGATGGAGCTCGCCTACACGAAGGGCCTCGTTCCGGCCCGGGCCATCATTGACACGACGGCGCCGGTCCTCGTCTGGAACGCCCAGAAGATTCGGCGGCTGGCCGAGACCGACGGCTTCGACGTCGTGATGCTCAACTCCGGGATGGCCGGCATGCCGGAATTGACCGCGGTCCTCATCCGGACCGGCCGCGAGTTCGCCCTCGTCACCTCGCTCTTCGACGACCCGGACGGTCGGCGGCGCGTCCAGAAGGTGATCCAGGCGGCGGCAGTGCGACGACGCCTGCGTGAGACCCGGGTGGCCCTTGTCGGGCACCACTTCGAGGGCATGACGGACCTGATGTTCGATGGGCTCTCGATGCGCGAGACGATCGGCCCGGTGACCTGGCCCCTGGAACCCGAGAAGGTCGCGGTCCGGATGGCCGAGATTCCGCAGGCGGACGTTGATCGGCTGATGGCAGCAGAGCAGGCGCGCTATACCGTGGACATGGAGGCGGCGCTGTTCGAGCGCTCGTGTCGGCTCGCGCTCGCCCTGGAGTCGGTCGTCAGGGAGCACCATTTCGATGCGTTCACCGCGTTCGACCAGGTCTGGTTGACCGATCCGCGCGTCGGGATCATCCCGTCCTATGGCACGGGCCGCCTGTGCGAGATCGGGATCCCGGCATCGCCCGAGGGGGACGTCAACACCGCTGTTGCCCAGCTCATCATGCAGGAGCTCGCCGGCCAGGCCACGACGCTCGAGAACTACGTCGTCGATTACGACACGAATGCCGTCATGTTCTCGCACGACGGCCACGGCAATCCGGCCATGGGCACATCCGGCGCCGTCAAGGTCAAGCACTCGATCTACTACAAGGGCGTCCACGGCTTTGGGGCCGGTTTCGAGTTCGCCTACGAACCGGGGCCTATCACCAACCTCGCCCTCGTCACGGTCGGCGGCAATCGATGGCGTTTCGTCATCAGCGAGGGAGAACTCCTGCCGTTCCCGCCGCGCTCGATCTCGGCGCCACAGACGCTATTCCGACATGACACCCTGGGTATCGCCGACTGGTGCGACGGATGGCTTCGGGCCGGCGCAACCCACCACATGGGCGCCGCTCAGGGACGCTGGACCGCCCAGCTTCTCCATCTCGCCCGAATGCTCGGCATCGAGGCCGTCGTCGTTTGAGCGCGGGGCGGTCCAACAGGATCCCGCCGCCGGTCTTCGAGATCGGCCTGAAGGGCTACAGCTGGGGCCGCGAGGCCGTCCGGCTGGCCGTCGAGGCGGACCATCTTGCCGCCGAGTTCGGGGTGTCGATCGTCTTCGATCCCCAGGCCGTCGATATTCAGGCGATCTCGGAGGCCACCACGCGACTCCTGATCTTTGCCCAGCATATGGATCCCGTCGAGCCGGGTCGCGGCGTCGGGGCCGTGCTGGCCGAGGCG
>JBDTOF010000015.1:0-2309 GCA_039933375.1 Chloroflexota bacterium | reverse complement strand
CGCCGCGCATCGTGATTGCCTCAGACCAGGCTCCGCGCCTCGCCGAACTCCTGGCGGAGGGCGGCCACCCGGCCGTCGTCAGCGCCGGGGTCGGATCCGCGCCACCCAACGGCGCGGTGGTCCTCATCGAACGGAGCCTGAACGGCGGCTTTGCCGGCGGCCCGGACGGGCTCGTCTTCGTGACGGATCGTGAGCTGTTCGGCAATGTCCGCGTCCGACGCCCAAAGGCGATGCGACGCGTTGTTCCGCGCGACATCCTCGAGCGCCTCAGCCCCGGCGATCTCGTTGTCCATATCGATCACGGCGTGGCTCGCTACGAGCAGATGCTCCGCCGGAGCGCCGGCGAGGGCGACGAGCGTGACTACCTCGAGATCAGCTTCGCTTCGGGCGACCGGATCTACGTTCCCGTCGAACAGATTGCCCGCGTCACCCGGTATTCGGGTGGCGAACGTCCGCAACTCAGCAAGCTCGGCGGGACGGAGTGGCTGCGCACCAAGCAACGGGTGAGAAAGGCGGTCGCGGACCTGGCGGACGAGCTTCTCGCCCTGTACGCGGCACGAGCGAACGCGCAGGGGCACGCGTATGCCACGGACACGCCCTGGCAGGCTGAGATGGAGGCGAGCTTCCCGTACGAGGAGACCGTGGACCAGCTGCGCGCGGTCCTCGAGATGAAGCACGACCTCGAGGCCGGCCGCCCGATGGACCGACTCGTGGTCGGCGACGTCGGCTATGGCAAGACCGAGGTCGCCCTGCGCGGTGCGTTCAAGGCGACCCAGGATGGGAAGCAGGTCGCGGTCCTCGTTCCGACGACCATCCTCGCGGCCCAGCACCACGAGACCTTCCGCGCCCGGTTCGCGGCTTTCCCGCTCAAGGTCGGTCTGCTGTCCCGGTTTGTGCCGCCAAAGGAGCAGCAACGGACGCTGGCCGGCCTCGCAGATGGCAGCGTGGACATGGTCATCGGGACCCATCGCCTGCTGTCCAGGGACGTCCGGTTCCGTGACCTCGGGCTCCTCGTCGTGGACGAGGAGCAGCGCTTCGGAGTCGCGGCGAAGGAACGCCTCAAGCAGATGCGCCGCGAGGTCGATGTGCTGACGCTGTCGGCGACGCCGATCCCGCGCACGCTCAACCTCGCCCTGGCCGGGATCCGGGACATGAGCGTGATCGAGACGCCGCCGGAGGACCGGCTGCCCATCCAGACCCGCGTCGCGGAGGCCTCAGCCGGCCTCGTGCGGGATGCGATCCTGCGCGAACTGGATCGGGGCGGCCAGGTCTTCTACGTCCATAACCGGGTCGAGACCATCGAGGCCCAGGCTGAGCAGCTCCGCCGGCTGCTCCCGGACATCCGGATCGTGGTCGGGCATGGGCAGATGGCGGAGGGCCAGCTCGAGCGGGTGATGCTGACGTTCGCCGGTGGCGAGGCGGACATCCTCGTGTGCACCACGATCATCGAGTCCGGGCTTGACATTCCCAACGCCAACACGATCATCATCGACCGCGCGGACACGCTCGGGCTCGCCCAGCTGTACCAGCTCCGGGGCCGGGTGGGGCGGTCCTCGCGGCGCGCCTACGCATACCTGCTCTACCGGCGGCGCGAGCGGATGAGCGAGGACGCCAGGAAGCGGCTCCAGGCGATCTTCAACGCCTCCGAGCTGGGGGCGGGCTTCCAGATCGCCCTGTCCGACCTCGAGATCCGTGGCGCCGGCAACATCCTCGGTGGCGAGCAGTCGGGCCACATGGCCGCCGTCGGTTTCGACCTCTATTCGCGGATGCTGGCCGAGGCCGTCGAGATCGGCAAGGCGACCCGCGAGGACCGCGCACCGATGATCGAGGCGCCGTCTGCCGTGGTCGACTTGCCCCTCGAGGCGCACCTGCCGGATGACTACGTTCCCGACGTGGCGCAGAAGCTGGAGCTGTATCGCCGGCTCGCCCGGGCACGCACTGCAGGCGATCTTGCGGCCTATCGACAGGAGGTGACGGATCGCTTCGGGCCGATGCCGGACGCCGTCGTGCGGCTGGTAGAGGTCGCCGAACTTCGTCTGGCCGCCGAAGCCGCCGGCGTGTCCTCGATCTCCCGGGAGGATGGCCAGCTCGTCGTCCGGTTCGGTGCCGGCCTGTCGAGAGCGACCGCGATGGGACTCCTGGGTCCCGGGGCGCTGCCGGGCATACGAACGACGGATCTGACGTTCGCCTCGAACCAGGTCCGGATTCGACTGCCGCGCGATCTGCGCAAAGCCTGGCCGCTGACGCAGGCCGTCGTGGCGCGGCTCTCTGTGGCTGACGCCCCGTCCGGTTCGGGCTCCTCGGAGTAA
>JBDTOF010000014.1:0-4488 GCA_039933375.1 Chloroflexota bacterium | reverse complement strand
AGGTCGGTGAGCCGCTGGGTCAGGACCTGCGACAGCGCGAGGATGATGAGCAGGACCGGAAACGCCAGGACCAGGTCCATGAAGCGGCCGATGATGCTATCGGTCAGGCCGCCGCTATAACCGGCGACGATCCCGACGACCGTCCCGAGAAAGACGGTGATGATCGTCGCGGTGGTGGCGATGACCATCGAGATTCGGAGGCCGAACAGGAGCTGGGCGAAGATGTCACGCCCGGTCCCCCACTCGACCCCGAGGATGTGCGTGGGGCTGATCCCGCCGTACTCGGCCTTCGGCCGGCCCCCGAAGTCACTGATCGCGGAGGCATCGAACTTGTACGGGTCGATGCCGACCATTCCGCCGATGATCGGGCCAAAGATCGCCACGACATACAGCACGATCAGGATGGCGAGCGTGATCATCGCGACCTTGTCGCGCCGAAGGCGTGCCCAGATGATCTGCTTGAGGCTTCGACCTACCATGGCGGCGAGAGTAGCATGTCGTCTCCCCTGTCAACAGCGTGAAATCGCGCGGCCGGCGTCGGCCTCCGACGCCGTGGAATCGGCCGGTCAGCCCGCCTTGGTCAGCGCCCCGTAGGCCGCCTCGTCCAGGAGCCCGTCGAGTTCGCCGGGTTCTGTGACGTGGAGGCGAATCATCCAGCCGGCGCCGTACGGATCGCTGTTGGCCAGCTCGGGCTCAGCGGCCAGGGCCTCGTTGGCGGCCACGACCTCGCCACTGATCGGCGCGAACAGATCGCTGACCGCCTTGACCGACTCGACCACACCGAACGTCGCGTGCTGCTCGAGGACGCGCCCCGTGGCTGGAAGTTCGACGAACACCACGTCACCGAGCTGATCGGACGCGTAGGCCGTGATGCCGACCGTGGCGACGTCTCCGTCGACCTGGACCCACTCGTGGTCCTTCGTGTACTTGCGTTCCGTCGGGGCCATTCTGGCGGGACCTCCTGGGTGCATGGATTGCGTATCAGGCTGCCGGGTTGAGTTTCGCGGCCGGCGTGCGGTCAGCGCGGCCGACGGTAGAACGGCAGGGCCACGACCTCGGCGGATACCGGTTGGCCGCGGACCTCGACGGACAGGATCGTACCCGGTTCGTCGTGTCCGGGAGGAACGTAGGCCATCGCGATGGGACGACCGAGCGTTGGTGCGTGGGTCCCGGAGGTCACGACGCCGATCTGCCCGTCGCCATCGAGGACCGGATAGCCGTGGCGCGCAATGCCCCGCCCGGTCATTCCCAGCCCGACCAGCTTGCGGCCGACGCCCTGCTCCGCAACGAGGGCGAGCGCGTCGTGGCCGACGAAGGTCCCGGGCTTGTCCAGCTTCACGACGCGACCGAGGCCGGCCTCGTACGGGTTCGTCCCGCGATCGAGCTCGTTCCCGTAGAGCGGCATCCCGGCCTCGAGTCGGAGCGTGTCCCGTGCCCCGAGCCCGCACGGGATGAGGCCAGCCTCGCTTCCGGCGGCCTCGAGTGCCGTCCACACCTCGGGCCCGCGCTCCCAGTCAACGAACACCTCGAACCCGTCCTCGCCCGTGTACCCGGTCCGGGCCACGAGCGCGGGCAGACCGGCCACGGTGCCCTCAGCGATCGCGTAGTAGCGCAACGTCGCGAGATCAATCGACGTCAGCGGCTGAAGGATGGAGATTGCCGCCGGTCCCTGGATGGCCACCAGCGACGTCGCCATCGAACGGTCGTCGAGGATCGCCCCCGAGCCCTCCATTCGATCCGCCAGGGCATCGGAAACCACGGTCGCATTGCCCGCGTTCGCGACGACCAGGAAGCGATCCTCGGCCAGGCGATAGACGATCAGGTCGTCGATGATGCCGCCGTCCTCGGCGCAGATCATCGAGTAGTGAGCCCGCCCGATGGCCAGCGTTCTCGGGTCGGACACGAGAGCGGCCGCAAGCGCATCGCCCGCCGCCTCGCCCTCGACGAACAGCTCACCCATGTGGGACAGGTCGAACAGTCCAGCCCGCTCCCTGACCGCGCGATGCTCCTCGAGGATCCCCGCGTACTGGACGGGCATGAGCCAGCCGCCGAACTCGATGAGCTTGGCATTGGCCGATCGATGAAGATCGACGAGGGCTGTCTCGCGAAGAGGCGCGTCGTTCCGGTCCGTCACGTTGCTGAGGACTCCGTTTCCTGAATAGGTGGAGGCACAGTATGGGCCGGCGTGACGATCGCCTCGGGCAGATGATCCGCCGCCTGCGCCACCAGCCAGCGCTCCGTCTCGAATGTCAGCAGGTGGGCAGCGTCCTCGAACGAGACCCAGCGGACCCGCTGGAACTCATGATCGTGCCTGGCGAGATCTCCGCCGATTGGCTCCATGAGCCAGTAGTGAACGGTCTTGTCGATCTTCCTGCCGCCCTGGGTGAAGGTGTACGAGATCGACGGCAGGGGCTCGAGGATGGTGACCTGGAGCCCGCTCTCTTCCTCGACCTCGCGCAGGGCGGTCTCGGCCATGGATTCCCCGGGGTCAGGCGTTCCCTTGGGCAGGGTCCACGTCGGGCGCCGACTTTTGCCGTCGCGTCGCCGGAGGCCGATCACCAGGGACGGTTTGCCGCCCACGTTCGAGATGACGATCCCGCCGGCCGAAGTGGCGGTGGCGGACCTCAGCCCAGCCACGGCGCCGTCGAGGCGCTCGACCGGCCGAATCGAGGGGATCGGATCCAGGTCATGGATACGGCCGGACGTGGTCGCCCGGAGGCCGGCACGCGGGCGCGTGTCGGCTTGATCGCCCGTGTCTCGCGACGAAGACTCGCAAGCGATGAACCGTGGTTCTGCCGGAGCCCCGTCTCGCGTCCCGGGAGGAGCCGAAACGCAACCCCGGCGCCCAGACCGAGCAGCGGTTCACGGATTCGGAGGGAGGCTCGCGGGAAGCTCGCCGTTGGGCGGGCTGCATACCTGGCGGCGATGCTGTGGTCCATTTGCGCACATGGTAGCGCGTCAGGCTTGCGTCGCAAGCATCTCGCGCATCAAACGGGCCTTATCCGGTGCCAGGATGCCACGACGTTCCGCGATGGCGATCTCTCGCTCGGCCGCCGCAACGTAGAGCCGCAGCGTTGACGGAGCATGCACCCGGAGTGCCGCCAGGTGACCGGCTAGCGTGCCGACGTCGCCCCGAACGATCGGGCCCGTGAGCGCGCGCGCAAGGCCGAGGGCGCGCGCATTGCCGAGAGTCTGCTCGGCCAGGCCTCCGTAGACTGCCAGGGACCCCGCTTCGTCGAGCCCGGCGACCGCTCCCAGCTCCGCGATCCCATCAAGAAGCGCGACGAACCCGCCCGCCGCGAGCACGGCGGCGGCGTGATAGGCGGCCTTGGTTCCCGGCGCCAGGCGGACGGCGGTGGCACCGAGCGCCCGCGCCATATCAGCGAGCAAGGCCACGAGCTGATCGTCTCCCTCGACGGCAATCGTGGCGCCATTGAAGGCGGCCACGGCGCGCTCGGTGTCGGCGAACGCGACCAGTGGATGGAAGGATCCGATCTGTGTCCCCGCGGCCATGGCCGGCTCGAGGACCTCGGCGCCAACCGCGCCGGAGGTGTGGATCATGGCCTGCCCGCTGTACATCCGGAGTGTTGCCGCCACATGGGCGAGCTCGTCATCGGGGACGGCGAGGATGATCAGATCGACCTCGTCGAGCAGGGCCGTGGCCTCGGCAAACGCTCGGGCACCGGGAACGGCCGCCTGGAAATGCGCCCGCCGAACGGGATCGCGCGAGGCAATGGCAACGACGGGCCAGCCGGCCCGCTGCAGGGCTGCGCCCAACGCAGGCCCGACCGCTCCCCCACCGACGATCCCGATCGATGGTGGATCGCCGGGCCTGGCATGGATGTGCGGGTGGGCGTGCCCCTTCGACAGACCTGGGTCATCGTGATGGTGAGAGCCCGGCGCAGGAGGATCGAGGGAGATCCCGCGTTCCTCGAGCTCCTGGAGCGTGTCGTCCGCCGCCCGCGCTCGGTCTACCGGCCGCGGCTCCGGCCAGGCCTTCATGGGAGGCGGTTCGCCCGGTCTGGTGCTTGGGCGCGGTACGCTGTCATCCAGACGAGTGTAGCCACCTAGTGAGGGACCGAACGCCGTGCCAGTCGCAGATCCATTCGGCGCCCGCAGTCCCCTCGGTGAGGGAGCAACCGCCTACTACCGGCTATCCGCGCTCGCGGATCGGATCGACCTGGCGCGGACGCCGGTCACGCTCAAGATCCTGCTGGAAAACGCGCTGCGCCACGCCGGCCGAGGGATCGTCGAGGCAGCGGACGTGGAGCGGCTCGCCTCCTGGCGGCCGGCAGCCGGCGGGGAGGCGGAGATCCCGTTCATGCCGGCCCGGGTCCTCCTCCAGGACTTCACCGGCGTGCCGGCCATCGTGGACCTGGCCGCGATGCGCGACGCAATGGCTGCGCTCGGAGGCGATCCCTCCCTCGTCAACCCGCTGGTCCCGGCCGACCTGGTGATCGATCACTCGGTCCAGGTCGATGCCTTCGG
>JBDTOF010000013.1:0-2260 GCA_039933375.1 Chloroflexota bacterium | reverse complement strand
TTCATGCTCGACGAGATCGACAAGATCGGCATGGACTTCCGGGGCGATCCGTCGTCCGCCCTGCTCGAGGTCCTGGACCCGGAGCAGAACAACACGTTCCAGGACAACTACCTCGAGGTCCCGTTCGACCTGAGCAAGGTGTTGTTCATCGCGACCGGCAACCTGGCCGACCCGATCCCGGCCGCCCTCCGCGACCGGATGGAGATCATCCAGCTGCCCGGCTACACCCAGCAGGAGAAGGCCCAGATCGCAAGGCGGTTCCTGGTCCCGAAGCAGATGGAGAACCACGGCCTTCGACCGAAGCACATCGAGGTGACGGACGAGGCCATCACCGAACTCGTGCAGGCCTACACGCACGAGGCCGGGGTCCGGAACCTCGAGCGAGAGATTGCCAACGTCATGCGCAAAGTGGCCCGCAAGGTCGCCGAGGGCCGTAAGCGCCGGACGGTGATCGATAAGAAGAAGCTCGTCGAGTACCTCGGGCCGCCGCGCTACGAATACGGCGAGCTGGAGGCCGAGGATCAGACCGGAGCGGTGACCGGACTCGTGGTCACCGAAGTCGGCGGCGACATCGTGGCCGTCGAGGTCACCAAGATGGAGGGCAAGGAGGACTTCATCCTCACCGGCCAGCTTGGCGAAGTCATGCGCGAATCGGCTCGAGCCGGCCTGTCCTGGACACGGGCGCATGCCAGCGAACTCGGCATTCCTCGCGATGTCTTCGAGAAGAACACGCTCCACATCCACGTTCCGGCCGGTGCCATTCCCAAGGACGGTCCGTCCGCTGGCGTGACGATGACGACAGCCATCGTCTCCGCCCTGACCGGCATCCCCGTCCGCAAGGACATGGCAATGACCGGTGAGATCACGCTCCGCGGCCGGGTGCTCCCGATCGGCGGGCTCAAGAGCAAGATCCTGGCCGCGCATCTCTCGGGGGCGCGGATGGTGATCCTGCCGAGGAAGAACGAGAAAGACCTTCGGGACATCCCGGAGGAGATCCGGAAGTCGATCAAGTTGGTCCTCGTCGATTCGATGGACCAGGTCCTCGAGGCGGCCCTTCGCCGCCGGCCGAAGGCGCTGGCCGCTCCGGCCGGCTCGAAGTCGGGTTCCGGTGGCGAGCAGACCTCCGGGTCCGTCCCGCGACCTACCTTCCCGCCGGCAGACCAGCCGGCCGTCGTCGTCTGACGACGCTCAAGCGAGATCACATGGCGATCATGCGAGCGCCTCGGGACATCGTCCCGGGGCGCCGCGTGGTCTTCGGGCGCTGACCATGGACGTCCGCGACTACTACGAGATCCTCGGCGTCCCTCGGAAGGCGACGTCGGCCGAGATCAAGAAGGCGTTCCGGAAGCTCGCCCGCGAGAATCATCCCGACAAGAAGCCCGGTGACAAGGCGGCCGAGCGACGCTTCAAGGACGTCAACGAGGCGAACGCGGTCCTGTCCGATTCCGACAAGCGGACGAAGTACGACAAGTTCGGGAAGGATTGGGAGGCGTACGAGCGCGCCGCCAAGGCGGGCGCCGGCGCCGGTCAGAGTGCTGGCGGCGCAACGGGCGATCCGTTCGGCCCCGGGGGGCCGTTCGCGCGGTATGCCGGATCTGCCGGAGCCGGGGGCGGCAACGTTCACTACGAATTCCGCACCGGCGACAGCGGTGCCGGGGGTGCGGGCTTCAGCGACTTCTTCGAAACGCTCTTCGGCAGCGGCGTGCGCGCCGCAGGCGCCCGCTCCGGTGGGGGCGAGCGCGCCGCCAGCGCCCGCCTGGCGCCTGCAGAAGCCATCGCCGAGATCACCCTCGAAGAGGCGTTCCACGGTGCGAGTCGCATCGTGGAGGTGTCCGATCGGCGTCTCGAGGTGGCGATCCCTCGCGGGGTCAATACGGCGAGCCGAATCCGGTTGACGGGCAAGGGGCCTGGCGGCCGGGACCTCGTTGTCATCACCAAGGTCAAGCCGCACGCCGTCTTCACGCGGCGAGGCGTGGATCTCGAGCGTGAGGTGGCGGTGACGCTGAAGGAGGCGCTCCTCGGCGGCGAGGTGTCGGTCCGAACGCTCAAAGGGCGCGTCCTTCTGACCCTGCCCGCTGGAACCCAGGCAGGTCGCTCATTCCGCCTCACCGGGCAGGGCATGCCCCGCCTCAAGGGCGAGGGATCGGGCGATCTGTATGTCCGCGTCCGCGTCGTCCTGCCGAGCAAGCTGTCTGAACATGCCACCGCGGCTGCGGTCGAATTCCTCGACCTCGCCGACCAGCCCGATCCCCGGACCTGA
>JBDTOF010000012.1:0-1582 GCA_039933375.1 Chloroflexota bacterium | reverse complement strand
AACCATCTAGCGAAACCGGTGCTATTCTCGCGCCGTGACCCTCCTCGCCACGCAAACGGAGTCCGACTGTTCCGCATCAACTGACAAACCCGATGCGGCCAGCGGTCCTACCCGCAATCTGATCATCGAGCGACGAGCATTCGACGACATCGACCAGCCCACCTGGGACCGCCTGGCAGCCTCGAACCCGTGGGCCACGCCGTTCTCCGCCTGGGCCTTTCATCGCGCCTGGTGGGATGCCTACGGCGACAATGCCCACGACGAGACGACCGTCCTGCTGGACCCGGCGCTCGGCCCCGACGCCGCGCCGATGGCCATCTTCCCGCTCATGCATCGGCACGAAGTGGAAGCGAGCGATGCCGAGCGGCATACGACCATGCGCCACGGTCACGATATGGACCTGACCCCGGTTCCACCGACGGCCACGGCCCTGTTCTATGGTGCCTCCTACCACGCTGACTACGCGACGATCCTGGCGGCGCCGGCCGACCTGCCGGCCATCGCGGACGCGTTCGTCGGGGACCTCGCCGAGCGAAGCCGAACCAGCCTTGACTGGGACGCTGTCGATCTCCGCCGCCTGCGATGCGGCGATCCGGCCGTGGACGCGCTCTCCGCAGCGATCCGCCGGAAGGAAATCTCCGCCGGCTGGACCTTCAACCTCGAGCGTGAGGACGTCTGCCCCGTTGCGGCCCTCCCGGTCGGTGGAACGGTGGACGACTTCTTCGCCACGCTCGGCAAGAAGGAACGCCACGAGATCCGCCGCAAGGTGCGCCGGGCCGAAGCGGCCGGGGACGTGGTCCTGACCGAATCCGCCGATCCACTCGCCGACCTCGACGCGTTCATCGATCTCCACCAGGCCCGTTGGGGCGACGACGGCCTCTTTCCGCCGGCCGCCGGCGGAGCACAGAGCCGCGTGCTGTTCCGGCGCCTGTTCGAGCTGTTCGGCCCGAATGGCGCGCTCCGGTTGAGCTTTCTGATGGTCAATGGCCGCCGGATTGCCGCGGGCGTCCATTTCGAGACCGCCGATCGCTTGTACTACTACAACGCCGGCGTTGATCCCGCGGCCCGCGACCTGTCTCCGGGTGTCGTGATGGTCGAGCGGTACGTCCGCAGGGCCATCGAGCGTGGTCAACGATCGATCGACTTCCTACGTGGCAATGAGCCATACAAGTACGAGTGGGGAGCGGTGGACGAGCCGGTCCAGCGGCTCCTCGTCCGGCGAGAGGTGGGTCGGTGACGCTGCCCGCGCGCTTGCCCCTTCCCGATGACCCCTGTTACCAGCCCGTCGCCAGACTGCCGCTGCCCGGTGCGCGCAAACGGATCCGCGTGGTCGAGCTGCTGGCAACTGGCTCCAACGGCGGGGCCCAGGAGCACGTCTACAACCTCGTGACCCGGCTCGACCGTGAGCGCTACGACGTCTCGGTCTGCTCGTTGACCGACGGCAGCGCCATTCGGAAGCTGGAGCGCGCCGGGATCGAGACCTGCGTGATCGGGGCGGCCGACGATGCCGACGCGGCGGCCTCGGTGGCCGCGCATCTGCTCGCGGTCGGCGCCAACGTGGTGCACAACCACATGTATCACG
>JBDTOF010000011.1:0-6404 GCA_039933375.1 Chloroflexota bacterium | reverse complement strand
ATGACCACCGCTTTCGCCACCGGAACGCCGCGGAGCCTTGCGCGTCCGGGCAGGACCAATCTCTCGACCGCCGAGCTGTATGAACTCGCGCTGCGCGAGGGCGAGGGGATGCTCGCTGCGAACGGGCCCCTTGTCGTTCGGACCGGCAAACACACTGGTCGATCGCCAAAGGACAAATTCATCGTCGTCGAGCCGAAGTCCGAGTCCAAGATCTGGTGGGGCGACGTGAACCACCCGATCTCGGAGGCGCACTACCACCGGCTCCGTGAGCGGCTCATGACCTATGCCCGCGAGCGCGATCTCTACAGTCAGGATCTGTTCATCGGGGCACACCCGGCCCATCGACGCTCGCTGCGCGTCTACACGGAGACCGCGTGGGCGAGCATCTTCGCCCGCAACCTGTTCCGTCGGCCGACCCAGGATCAGCTGGCAACGTTCGAGCCGAACTTCACGATCATCAATGTCCCGTCGTTCCAGGCAGACCCTGCGACCGAGGGCACACGAACCGGAACGGCGATCCTCGTCCACCTCGAGCGGATGGAGATCATCATCGTCGGGACGATGTATGCCGGCGAGATCAAGAAATCGGCCTTCACGGTGATGAACTACCTGATGCCCGATGAGGGCGTCCTGCCGATGCACTCGTCGATCAACGTCGGTGCCGACGGCGACGTGGCAGTCTTCTTTGGACTCTCGGGAACCGGCAAGACGACTCTGTCGGCGGATCCGCTGCGAAGCCTGATCGGCGATGACGAGCACGGTTGGGGCAGCGACTACACCTTCAACTTCGAGGGCGGCTGCTACGCCAAGACCATCCGACTGTCACCGATGTACGAGCCGGATATCTTTGCCACCACGAAGCGCTTCGGGACGATCCTCGAGAACGTCGATATCGATCCGGTCACCCGCGACCTCGATCTCGACAGCGAGAAGTTCACCGAGAACACCCGGGGCGCCTACCCGCTCAATTTCATCGGCAATGCGGACCCGACCGGGATCGCCGGGAAGCCGCGGGCGGTGGTCTTCCTGACGGCCGACGCGTTCGGCGTCCTGCCGCCGATCGCGCGACTGACGCGTGAACAGGCCGCCTATCACTTCATCTCGGGCTACACGGCCAAACTGGCCGGGACCGAGATTGGCGTCAAGGAGCCCACGGCCACCTTCTCGGCCGGGTTCGGTGCCCCGTTCCTGCCGCGCCATCCTGGCGTCTACGCCCACATGCTGATGGATCGGCTCGAGGAACACGACGTCCCGGTCTGGCTGGTGAACACGGGTTGGACCGGTGGGCCGTACGGCGTCGGGCAGCGAATGAACATCACGCATACCCGGAACATGGTCCGGGCCGCCCTGAGCGGCGCGCTGGCAGATATCCCCACCGTGACGGATCCGATCTTCCGGGTCGAGGTGCCTGTTCAGGTACCTGGGGTTCCGACCGAGGTCCTCACCCCGCGCGGGACGTGGGCGGATGGCGAGGCCTATGACATCGCTGCCCGGCGGATTGCGGCCATGTTCCACGAGAACTTCGTGAAGTACGCCGATGGCGTCAGCGACGCCATCCGTTCCTCGGGCCCGATCGTCGTCGAGGGAGCGGCCCAGGTGGAGCGGAGTTCGAATCCAGCGAGTTGAGTACGCAGCGGCTGACTTGCCAGCTGCCGACAGGAGTGCAATGAGCCGAAGAAAAGTCTCCGTTATCGGTGCGGGCAATGTCGGCGCTACGACGGCCCAGCGGATTGCCGAGGCGGGCCTCGCCGACGTGGTCCTCGTTGACATCGTCGAAGGCCTCCCGCAGGGGAAGGCCCTTGACCTTGCCGAGGCGGCGCCGGTCATGGCCCACGACTCGCGCGTCGTCGGAACCAACGAGTATGCCGATACCGCTGGCTCGGACATCGTGGTCGTGACATCGGGCCTCGCCCGCCAGCCCGGGATGAGCCGGGACGACCTGCTGGCGAAGAATGCTGGCATCGTCCGATCCGTGGTCCAGGCCGCGGCGGCCCACTCGCCGGACGCAATTCTGATCATCGTGACGAACCCGCTGGACGCCATGTGCCATGTCGCCATGGAGGCATCGGGCTTCCCGCGCGAGCGCGTCATCGGCATGGCCGGAGTTCTGGATTCGGCCCGATTCCGCGCGTTCATCGCGATGGAGTTGGGCGTCTCCGTGGCGGATACGCACGCCTTTGTTCTCGGCGGGCATGGGGACACGATGGTCCCGTTGCCGCGCTACTCAACGGTCGCCGGGATCCCGATTACCGAGCTCATGACCCCCGAACGGGTGCAGGCGCTGGTGGACCGGACGGCCAGCGGTGGGGCCGAGATCGTGGCGCTCCTGAAGGCCGGCTCCGCCTACTACGCTCCCGCGGCCGCGACCTTCGAGATGGTCGAGTCCATCCTCCTGGATCGCAAGCGTGTCCTTCCCTGCGCCGTGTTGCTTGACGGTGAGTACGGCGTGGACGGGTTGTTCGTCGGAGTTCCCGTGGTGCTCGGCTCGACCGGCATGGAGCGTGTCATTGAAATCGGCCTGACCGAGGTCGAGGACGCCGCCTTCAAGCGATCGGCCGCCGCGGTCCGCGAGCTCGTGGACAAGCTGCACGCCTGACCCTGGCCGGGGGATTGGGGCTCGGCTGACGCAGAAAGTGGTGCCTGATGGCACCGCGAGGCTGGAACCACGTTCCGGGCGCCATGCGGATACGCAAGAACGCCGTTCGGCCGACGGGGAGACTTGGTACTGTTGCCGAAATCTGATGTGCACGATCGACGTACACATCCCGAGGGGAGAAACGCCAGCCCCAACCCGCCGCTTCCATCCCAAGTAACCACTCCGCGGCGGGTTCGGTCGGGCTCCCACGTCGGCCCGCGACATATCTGGAGGACACTGTGAAGCGACGTCCGCGTTCGCACCCGTATGGGTTGCTCATCCTGCTGCTGGCACTCGTGCTCTCGCTCGGGTTGCCGGTGAGCGCCGGCGCGGCGCCGGGCGGCGGCCCCAAGAGCATCGACCCGGCGCTGGTTAAGAAGCTGAAGGACAGCGCCCGGGGGTCGGTGACGATCTCCATCAACGAGGCCACCACGTTCGCCTCCTTCATCGTCGCAGGACGCAACGGCGACCTGCTCCCCAGCGAAAAGGCACAGCCACAGGGCAAAGCCAAAGGCTTCATCAAAGAGTTCGGCGGGATCCTCGGCGTCGCCGATGCCGCCGACCTCGTGCAGGTCGCTGTCTCCACGGACAAGTACGGCGCGACGCACATCACCTACGAACAGCGTTACCGCGGCCTCCCCGTCTTCGGCGGCGTCGTGAAGGCGCACGTCGATGCAGCCGGCGACCTGACCGCGGTCAACGGCACGATCGTGCCCGCCATCGATTTGGCCACCGATCCGAGGCTCACTGCCGGCCAGGCTCTGGCCCGCGCCATCGCGGCCGTCGTCGCCGATCCACCGATCGCGATCACCGACGCCGCGGCGAAGGTCAAGCCAGACACGCTCCACGCGGAATCGACGGAGCTGCTGGTCTACCGAACCGGCCTCGTCAAGGGCGAGGTCGGCACGAATGAGCTCGTCTATCACATCGTCGTGACCAACGGGGCGAACATCCGCGACGCGGTCTTCGTCCACGCGATGACCGGCAAGGTCATCAACCGGTACACCCTGGTGGACAACGCGCTTTACCGCCAGCTCTACGAGATTAGCCCCACCACGACGCCGGTCTGGGAGGAGGGCGCTGCCTTCCCGGGCACCCTGAACGCAGAGCAGCAAGACCTCGTCACGTTCAGCGGCAACGCCTATTACCACTTCTTCAATGCGTTCGGCCGCGACTCCTACGACGCGCTGGGCGCGCGTATGAGGACCGTCAACAACGACCCTGGGATCAACTGCCCGAACGCCAACTGGAACGGCACGACCACGAATTACTGCACCGGCGTCACCTCTGACGACGTCGTGGCGCACGAGTGGGGTCACGCGTACACGGAGTACACCCACGGCCTGATCTATCAGTGGCAGCCGGGCGCCCTCAACGAGGCGTATTCGGACATCTGGGGCGAGACGGTTGACCTGATCAACGGGCTCGGCACCGACACGCCGGGCGGAGTTCGCACGGTCGGCGCGTGCTCCATGTACACGGCCAACCCGGCGGTCGTGATCAACTCCCCCGCCTCGATTGCGCGGACCTGCGAGGCGGGCACGGCGACCTTCGGGCCGGCCGTCGACGCGACCGGGGTCACCGGCGACATTGTCCTCGTTGATGACGGGGTCGCCGATCCGTCCACCTCGAACGGCTGCACGGCGTTCGTCAACGCCGGGGCCATTGCGGGCAAGGTTGCCCTGATCGACCGGGGCATCTGCGGGTTCGCGGACAAGGTGCAGAACGCCCAGATCGCGGGTGCGATCGGCGTCGTCGTCGCCGACAATGTCGCCGGCGGAGTTGCGGGCATGGGCGGCTCTCCAACAATCCCAGTCCCCGCAATCACCATCCCGTCCCTGCGGATCACGCTCGATAACGGCAACGCGATCAAGGGCGAGCTCGGATCGAACACGGTCAACGTCACCCTGAAGCTGGCGCCGGACCCAAGCTCCGAGGACTCCTATCGCTGGCTCATGGGCGAGGACTCCACCGCCTTCGGCGGAGCGATCCGCGACATGTGGACCCCGACTTGCTACGGCGACCCGGCCAAGGTGTCCGACGTCGAGTACCACTGCGATCCATCCGATGGCGGCGGCGTTCACTCGAACTCCGGTGTTCCGAATCACGGCTACGCGCTGCTCGTGGACGGTGGCACATTCAACGGCGTGACCGTCACGGGTATCGGCCTCGTCAAGGCCGCGCACCTGTACTGGCGTGCCGAGTCCGTCTACCAGATGCCAACGACCAACTTTGCAGACCACGCGGATGCCCTCCAGGCGTCCTGCACGGACCTGATCGGTGCTCCGCTCGCCGGTCTCAGCGCGTCCAGCACTCCGGCCGGTCTGTCAGGAGAATCGATCTCCGCCTTGGACTGCGTCGAAGTGATCGACATGATCGCGGCGGTCGAGCTGCGCACCGATCCGACGGTGCAGTGCGACTTCCAGCCCCTGCTCGGCCAGAATCCGCCCAGCCTTTGCGCGAACGGAAAGCCAGCAACCGTCAGCTACCGCCAGGACTTCGAGCACGGGCTGGCAGGGTGGTCGCTTTCCAACGAGGGTGTCTTCTCCGGCTGGACAAGCACCGTTGCCCCGATCGACTGGGCCCTGGACACGACGCTCCCAGGTGGCCGGGCCGGCGCCGCAGCCTTCGCTGCCGGGCCAGATGCAGGCAACTGCGACGGCGCGACCGGCGACATCTCGGGCGTCATGCGACTCGAGAGCCCACCAATTGCGATGCCGGGCTCGGCATCCCTCACGAAGCTGACCTTCGACCATTACGTTGCCACGGAAGCAGGCTGGGACGGTGGCAACGTCAAGATCAGCATCAACGGTGGGGCCTTCGTGATAGTGCCCGCCTCGGCGTTCATCTTCAACCAATACAACGCGACCCTCGAGACGGCTGGCGCTGGAAATACCAACCCGCTCGCCGGTGAGCCAGGCTTCACCGGCACGGACGGCGGCGAGGTACACGGCAGCTGGGGCCAGTCGCAGATCGACCTCAAGGCACTCGGCCTCAAGGCGGGTGACACCTTCCGGATTCAATTCGACTTCGGGAGGGACGGTTGCGGCGGAAACGACGGCTGGTACGTCGACAACGTCACGATCCAGTACTGCAACCAGAAGAAGAAGCCGTAGCCGACAGCCCACGGGCGGCTTCGTCGCCCTGTACTCAGAGGCCCCCGGCATCGCCGGGGGCCTCGTGATTCTGGGGCGACACGCTGGCTACACTCCAGACGTGAGCGTTTTGATCCCGGCAGCAACGCGGCAAACCTCGTGACACTCCTCGTGATCACCGTCGCATTTGACCCGCTGCTGTATTCCGGTGATATCAGCATCCGGGTTCAGACCGTCGTCCTGGCGGCGATCATCTTCGTTTCGCTACTCCTGCTCGCGCGTATCGCGCGACTGACGCCGATGGAGGGACCGTACGTCCCGCCCTTGACGCTCCAGCCAGCCGAGCTGCCGTTTCTCCTGCTCGGAGTGATCCCGGGTGCGGTCATCGGTGGTCGGCTGGACTACGTCCTGGTCCATCTCGACTTCTACCTCGCCCATGCCAGCTCAATCCTGGATCCGGCGCAAGGTGGCCTTGGGCTCGGGCTGGCGGTGCCCGGGGCGATCCTCGGTGGCGTCTTCATGGCGCAGCTGATGGATACGCAGACGGAGCGCTGGATGCACGCGGCGACCCTTCCGGCGCTGCTGGCGCTCTCTGCCGGAAAGCTGGCAGGGGTGTTCGCCGCCGAGGGCCAGGGGTTGCCGACGGATCTTCCCTGGGCGACCGCCTACCTGGG
>JBDTOF010000010.1:0-4820 GCA_039933375.1 Chloroflexota bacterium | reverse complement strand
TTGCCCAGGTCCGCATCGAGGATGCTCGCAGCCACCCTGGCCCGCCCTCGCTCCGTGACGGCGGGTGCGGGGATGGCGCGCGGCCGCGACATCAGGCGTCGACTCCGGCCGGCAGGCCCGCCTCGCTGCGCTCGCCGCGGAGTGCCGCCGCCGAGGAAGCCTCGAGCAGCTCACGTCGGCGAGAGACGGCTGCGACCGGAGCGGCCCCGGCCCGGTCCGCCGCCAGTTGTCCGCAGGCTGCGCCGATTTCCTGGCCGCGATTTCGGCGGATCGTGACGGGGATTCCATCCGCCCGGAGACGCTCCGCGAAGTGCTCGATCACGGGCATCGGGCTGGCCGACCAGGGTGTATGCGCGACCGGGTTCATCGGAATGAGATTGACATGGCAGAGGGAGCCACGCAGGAGCACCGCCATCGATGCCGCGTCCTGTTCCGTGTCGTTGATGCCCCCGATCATGGTGACCTCGTAGCTGACCCGCCGACCGGTCTCATCGGCATGCCTTCCAGCCGCCGCGACGACCTCGGCCACTGGCCAGCGCCGATTGAGCGGAACCAGCACATCCCGGAGTGGATCGCGCGCCGCGTGGAGGCTGACCGCCAGGGTGAACTGCGGGCCAAGGGCGGTCAATCGATGGATGCCGGGCACCACCCCCGACGTGGACACCGTGATGTGGCGCGCGCCCAGGCCCAGGCGCGCCGGATCGTTGAGAGCGGCGACCGCCTCGAGCACGCGGTCGAGGTTGAGAAGTGGCTCACCCATCCCCATGAAGACGACATTCGTCAGGCGACGACCCTTGGCCGCGAGACGCCTGACGGCGTGGCGAACCTGGTCGAGAATCTCCGCGGTTTCGAGGTTCCGCCCGAACCCGAGCTCACCCGTGGCGCAGAACGGGCAGGCCACGGCGCAGCCTGCCTGGCTCGAGATACAGAGGGTGTTCCGCTCGCGCCGGTCAGTACCGCCCGGGTAATGCATGAGTACGCTCTCGATCGCCGCATCGTCATGGAGCCGATGGAGGGCCTTCTCGGTCCGACCGCCATCGGATAGCACGAGCTCCGTACTCGCCATCGTGTCCCAGCGAAGATCCGCGCCGAGGGCGGCCCGCAAACCCGGGCTCAGGGTGCTGATCGCGGCCGGTTCTGTTGCGCCGCTGCGCCAGACGGCGTCGAGGACCTGGCGCGCCCGGAAGGCGGGCTCGCCACGTTCGAGAAACCAGGCCCCCAGATCCGCCACCTCCAGCCCTGAAACGCCCGGACCTGCGGGCCCCTGGGCGAGGGTGGTGCGATCGAGGACGGGCAGGGTCGAATCGGGCATCGGGAGGCATTGTCGCATGGGCCCCGCGCCCCGCTGCGCCAGGTTGTCGGTGTCCGACCTACCTCGCGGTGGAGCCGCCGCGGTCCTGAAGGTTCCGCCAGATGCGCGGTGCCGTCATCGGCAGCTCGGTCGGTCTGGTCCCCGTGGCCGCGGCTACCGCGTTGGCGATCGCGGCCGCACCTCCGACGACAGCGGCCTCGCCGATGCCCTTGGCGCCAAACGGACCGTCCATCGATGGGACTTCCACGTACGACGTTCGGATCGACGGCGCGTCCTCGGCCCGAGGCAGGGCGTAATCGAGGAACGTCGCAGAAAGGAGCTGGCCGGTATCGTCGTGGATCATTTCCTCGAGGAGTGCCCAGCCGATCGCCTGGGCAGCTCCGCCGTGCTGTTGCCCCGTTACCAGTGCCGGATTGAGGGCCCGTCCGACGTCCTGGACGGCTTCGAAGTCCAGGACCTCCGCGCGCCCGGTCTCCGGGTCGACCCGGACATGGGCAGCGAATGCCGTGATCGAAGGCGCGAGGCTGGTGTGGGCCGACGTCGCGTGCCCTTCGATCGGCGCTCGTGATGCTCGATCGTTGGCCCGGATCAGTTTGGCGATCGGAATGCCGCGGTCCGGCGTTCCGCGCGGGCGGACGATGCCACCCACGATCTCAAGGTCATCGACATCGATCTCGAGTTCGATGGAGGCGGCGAGCAGGAGCTGCCGCCGTGCATCTTCGGCGGCCAGGCGAACGGCCCGACCGGCCGAATAGGTCACCGTGCTCCCGCCGCTGCCCGGAGATGGGGGCGCCGTACCAGTGTCCGCTGTGATCACCTGAACGTCATCTGGCGATAACCCCAGCACCTCCGCGGCGATCGCCTGGAATGCGCCTGATGTGCCGGACATGTCGACGACACCGGTCACGATCTGGACGCTGCCGTCTGGAGACATCCGGCAGAGGGCCGCGGCGGCATCCTTGCTGCCAGGCCAGTAGCCGACCGACAGACCGATCCCCTCCCCTGCCGGAAGATCCGACCGCTGACCCCACAGCCGCCCGGCCTCGATGCCCGCGAGGACCTCCGCCAGCGCGTGACGCTCCCAAGCTTCGCCGTCCACCATCGGATCGCCGGGGCGACTGGCATTTCGTCGACGCATCTCGACTGGATCAGAGCCGGTCATCGTCGTGAGCTCGTCGATCGCTGACTCGATGGCGAATGCCGTTGGCGGACCGCTTGGCGCCCGATACGCGCCGACGCCGACGCGGTTCGTCAGGACGCCATAGGCACTGATGTCGGCCGTTGGCCAGGCGTACGGGCCAGCGATCAGCACACCGGCCAGGGCCTCCGCGCTGTAGTCGGCAAAGGCCCCGGTATCTGCGACGATCCGCGACCGGATCCCCGTGAACAGGCCCGCGGCGTCAACGCCGATCTCGAGATCGATATCGAAGCTCTGGGACGGGTTGGCTGCCAGGAAATCCTCGCGGCGATCCAGGACGAGGCGGACCGGTCGTCCCAGGCGGAGTGCGGCAGCGGCCACGATCGGCTCGAGGAGTGACCATTTCCCGCCAAACGCTCCACCGAGGGGCGTTGGAACGACGCGGATCCGATGCGTCGGGATGCCCAGCACTCGGCCCAGGTCTTTCTGCAGGCCAAAGATCCCCTGGGTCGCGGATTCGACGACGAGCACCCCATCGTCATCGACCCAGGCGGTGCAACTCTGCGGCTCCAGGTAGCCCTGGTGAAGCCAGGAGGTCCGGTACCTTCGCTGAACTACGGCTACGGCGTTCGAATTGGCGGTCGCCAGATCTCCGACCCGATAGCGCGTCCGACCGCTGACGTTCCGGGACCAGAGCTCATCGTCGATGGAGCTGTCGCCCTCACCCCCGACCGCCGCGTGCGTCTGGGCGTCCATCGCAGGCGCTCCCCCGCCGTCGGCAGCCTCATGGGCGTCGCCTCTTGCCAGCGGAGCCCCGAGGGCCATGGCCTTGATCGGATCGACGACGGCTTCCAGGCGCCGCAGGTCGACCATGACGAGATCCGCGGCATCGGTGGCCATCGCCTCTGATTCCGCGATGACCACGGCGACCGGTTGCCCGGCGAAAAGCACGTCGCCGGCGGCAAGCGGCTGGGCCACGCGATCCTCACCGGGCCGCAGGCCAAGATCCTTTGCCGTAAAAACCGCTACGACACCGGGGCTCGCCGCCGCCTCGGTCAGGTCGATCCCGGCGATCCGCGCGTGGGCGTGGGTGGCGAGCACGAGGCGGGCATGAAGCGCGCCTGGATGGACCCGGTCAGCGGCGTAGCGCACTGACCCAGACACCTTCGCGGCCGAGTCGGAACGCGGTCGGCTCAGGCCGACCGCCGTCACGGGGCCGGTGACGCCACCAGTCGCCGGATCACTCATGGCGCGAGGAGCTGACGCTCGTCCCGAGCAGGCCATCATGGCCGCGCCGGAAATCCGCCCCCGACATGGGCCGTCGGCCGGCCGGCTGGACCGTGCGGAGTGCGAGCCGACCATCGATGGTCGTCAACGCGAGGCCCTCATCCGCTGCAATGACACGACCCGGACTGTCTCCCCGCTCGGACGGCAGCACTTCGGCCTCTAGAACCGCCAGACGATCCCCACCGACCACAACGAACGTGCCCGGCCATGGCCGGTACGCCCGAACCTGCCGCTCCAGCTCCGCGGCGGACAGGGTCGGATCGAGGCGGCCATCCTCCCGGCGCAGGAGTCGGGTCAAGGTGACGTCGTCAGGATCCTGGGGTTCGCCCGGTGCCTGCCCCCGGAGCACGGCGGGAAGGACCTCTCCGAGCAGCGCGGCTCCTTCGGCGGCCGCCCGCGCCTCGAGCGCCGGCGAATCCTCTGTGCCCTCGAGGTCCCACGCTCGGCTGGCGATGATGGGTCCACTGTCGAGCCCGACATCCATGCGCATGATCGATACCCCCGCGCGGCTCTCACCCTGGGCGATGGTGGCCGGAATCGGCGCGGCGCCCCGGTGGCGGGGCAATAGCGATGGATGCACGTTGATGAACCCGAGGGGCGGGAGATCCAGGACGCGTTGCGGGATCAGCTGGCCGAAATCGGCGAGGACGGCGACTTCCATCGCCAGATCCCGGAGTGTCATGAACGCCTCGTCCGACCGAACGCGGTCGAGTTGGATCAGCGGAAGGCCAAGCCTGACTGCCGCCCCGGCCAGCGGGACTGGCGTCAGCGTCCCACGGCGCCCGACGGGTCGATCGGTTGGCGTCACGACCCCTACGATCGAGAGATCGCTGCGACCGACCAGCGACTCCAGAATCGGGACGGCGAATGCGCCGGTGCCGAAGAAGGCCGTCCTGGCCGTTGAAGCGCCATCGGATGAGGCGCGCGGTGTCACGCGAGGACGGGCGTCCGTACCTCGTCGGCCGTCGCCGCGTCCTCAGGGTCGTGGTTCTCGTCCTCGTCCTCTCCCTGACCGACCGCGATGAGTTCGTCGAGCGACTCGAGGTAGTCGATGTAGAGCTTGCCGTCGAGGTGATCCAGCTC
>JBDTOF010000009.1:0-2081 GCA_039933375.1 Chloroflexota bacterium | reverse complement strand
CGGTCATGTTCCAGCCGACGGGGCAGTTGGCGAGGACCTCGACGATCGCGAAGCCCTCGTCGTCGAGTTGCATCTGCATCGCCCGCTTGAGCATCGCTCGCAGCTTGCCGATCGACGCCGCGTCGGCCAGGGTGCCGCGGGCCGCGTAGGCAACGCCGGGAAGGATTGCGAGCATCTCCGTGATCGGTAGTGGCTCGCCAACCAGCCGCGGGTCCCGACCCTCGGGTGATGAGGTCGTCTTCTGCCCGACCAGCGTCGTCGGTGCCATCTGGCCACCGGTCATGCCGTAGATCCCGTTGTTGACGAAGATGCCCGTGATCCGTTCGCCACGCGCCGCCGCGTGGATGATCTCGGCGGTCCCGATCGCGGCAAGGTCGCCATCGCCTTGGTACATCAGCACGAACGCGTCAGGCCGGACGCGTCGCACGCCGGTTGCGACCGCGGGTGCCCGCCCGTGCGGAGCCTCGATCCAGTCGACGTCGAGATAGTCATAGGCGAAGACGGAGCAGCCAACGGGCGCGACCGCGATCGTGCGCTCGGCGAGTCCGAGGTCGCCCAGGAGCTCGGCGATCAGCCGGTGAACGACTCCATGCCCGCATCCCGGGCAGTAATGGGTGGACCGGTCCAGGAGAAGGGCGGGTCGAGTGGCGATGATTCGCTCCCGCTCCGCCCCGTGTACGAGCCTGTCGGTGGTCATCGGTCGTTCTCCCGTTCGGTCGTGACCGCCCACAGGTGCCGGAGTGCCGCAAGGACCTCATCGGGCGACGGGACCATGCCTCCGGTGCGTCCATGGAAGGCAACCGGTGCCCGGCCCTCGACGGCGAGGCGAACGTCCTCGACCATCTGCCCGGCCGACAGCTCAACGACGAGGAGCCCGCGCGTCCGGCTCGCGAGTTCGGCGAGCGCGGCTGAAGGGAAGGGCCACAGGCTGACCGGTCGGAACAGTCCAACCCGCAGCCCGCCGTCACGAGCACGCCGGATGGCGGTCCGCGCGACCCGTGCAGCGGTGCCGTAGGCAACGACCACCAGCTCCGCGTCCTCGAGCATCTCGCCGGCCCAACGGACCTCAGCGGCCTCGATGACCCGGTATTTCGCCTGGAGATGCTGGTTGTGCTGCTCCAGGTCCTCTGGGTCGAGGTGCAGGGACTTGACCACACGAGGCGTTCGCCCCGCCGCGCCGTCCGCTACCCAGTCCGACTCGATGCGTTCCGGTGTTCGATAGGCGGGCACCACTGGCTCCATCGCCTGTCCGAGGACGCCGTCCGCAAGGACGACGACGGGAGTCCGGTACCGCTCGGCGATCTCGAATGCCGTCGGAACGAGCTCGATGGCCTCGGCGATCGACGATGGCGCCAGGACCGGCGTCCGGTAGTCGCCGTGGCCGTGGCCTTTTACGATCTGGAAGTAGTCGCCCTGAGCAGGCCCGATGGATCCGAGGCCCGGTCCCCCGCGCATGATGTCCACGAGGACCATCGGGATCTCGGAGCCGGCCATGTAGGACATGCCCTCGGCCATCAGCGAGATCCCCGGGGAGGACGAGCTGACCATGACCCGGGCGCCCGTGGCCGCGGCACCGAGGGCCATGTTGATCGCCGCGACTTCGCTTTCGGCCTGGAGGAAGACACGCCCGAGTTCCGGCATCCGCCGAGCCATCCACTCGAGCAGCTCGGCCTGGGGCGTGATCGGATAGCCGAAGTAGGCATCACAACCAGCCTGGATCGCGGCCTCCGCAATGGCCTCGTTCCCCTTCATCAGGACACGGGCGGGGGCATCGATCGCCACGTCAGGCCTCCTTTCGTGGCGCGTACACTGTGAAGACTGCGTCCGGGCAGACCCGGGCACAGAGCGCGCAACTGGTACAACCGGCTGCGTCGGTGAGCTGGATCGGGTGATAGCCAAGGCGGTTGACCGGCCCGACCTCAAGGGCGAGGACGCCATGTGGGCAGGCCCCGATGCACAGCTCGCAGCCCTTGCATCGATCCCGCGCGATCGCGAGGGGAGTCCAACTCAAGGACGGCTCGTCGGCCGTTGCAGCCGCGGCGCGCTTCAGTGCGACGATCATGGACGCATACCTCCAGCCA
>JBDTOF010000008.1:0-9509 GCA_039933375.1 Chloroflexota bacterium | reverse complement strand
GCGAACATCGCGCGGTCGCCCCAGCGTCCGAGGAACAGGTGGCCGTAGATGTTGACGCCGGCGTCCGCCAGCGCCCGCGAGAGGCGGGCCATCCCGCCGGGTCGATCGTCAACTTCCGTCAGGATCGATTCACCCTCGACATACGTGTAGCTCCCGGCCTCGAGGATCTCGCGCGTGGCGTCATCGTCCGCGGTCGTCATGATCACGTGGCCGGCACCACCAATTCCACCGCCACCAATCGCGCGAAGGTCGACGCCGCGGGCGGCCAGCGACTCGGCGAGGGTTGCCATCGCACCTGGATCGTTCTTGAGCTGGACGACGAACTGGTTGGCCATGGGAGACCTCTGCGCCGGGGCGCCACTGTCGGCGCTCGAAGCACCATCGTAGCGGCCGACGGGCAGCGGTGCCGCATGCCCGGTACGATCCGGGGCGTGACCATACCGGGGAACGCGCCACCTCTTCCACTCCGAGCAACTTCCGACGACCTGCCGCCGGTCGTGGCTGCCGCACTGACCTCCGCGCCGCCCGACATGTCGGGGGCCCGGCGCTCGGTCATCGAAGCCGCCGGCATCCCGTGGGCGGTCGCCGAATGGGGCGACCATGGTGACCCGGCCGTGCTGCTCGTCCACGGGGTAACGTCGAACGCCGAGACGTTCTGGCGCGTGGCACCGGCCGTTGCCGCGGCGGACTATCACGTCCGCGCGGTTGACCTGCCGGGCCACGGTCTGACCGGTCACTGGACCGGCCGACACCGGTTCATCGAGACGGCCCAGGATCTGGCGGCCTTCATGCGTGCCGCCGGGTTCGAAGATGATCGCGTGGCCGTACTTGGTCATTCGTGGGGCGGGATGATCGTGGCCGCCCTGCCGGCCGCGGGGTTCCGGCCATCACCGCTGATCCTTATGGACCCACCAGCTCTCCCGGTGGAAGCGATGGAACTGATGACCCGCGATCCCGTTGAGCAGGCCTACGAGTCGCTGCCCGTGGCAATCATGACGATCAGGGAGGCCAACCCCGAGTGGCCCGATGGCGATATCTACGCCAAGGCGCTGGGCCTCACCCAATTTGATGGTCCGGCGGCCCGTGCGGTCCTGGTCGAGAACGGCGACTGGGACGGCGGCCTTGGCGCACTGGCCGATCCGGCCGCCCGCGGCATCCCGATCTGGCTGATCCGTGGCGAATTCGCCTCTGGTGGGCTGATTCCGGACGCGGCCCTCCCCGCCTGCGCGGCGCGCATCGGCCCTGATCGGATCCTGACCATCGCCGACGCACCGCATTCGCCGCAACGGATGTATCCCGAGGCAACGGTCCTTGCCATCCTCCGCGCCCTCGGTGCCCCGCAAGGGAGGCGGATCGCGGGCGCGCCGAGTGCCTGATCCGGATCTTCTGAACCGGTACAATGCGCCGCACATGGACCCCCTTGTACGCATCCCGGTGGCCAGACCGGGCGTTGTTCGCGTGCCTCCGTCCCTCGAAGGACTGGAGCGACTTGCCTACAACCTCTACTGGGCCTGGCACCCCGAGGCGAAGGCGCTCTTCAGCCGTCTCGACCCCATCGCGTGGACCCGAAGCCACAATCCGGTTGCGGTCCTTGCCAGCCCGATCCGCTGGGCCGACTTCCTCGATAATTCCGACTTCATCGGCGCGTACCGCAAGGTCATGGCCGGCTTCGACCGCTATCTCGCCAACGGCCGCGACCACTGGTTTCAAGAGCAGCACGCCAACGAGCTCCCTGGTCCGATCGCCTATTTCTGTGCCGAGTACGGGATTCATGAGTCCCTCGGCATCTACTCCGGGGGGCTGGGCGTCCTTGCTGGCGACCATCTCAAGACCGCCAGCGATATGGCAATCCCGTTGGTCGGCGTCGGACTGCTCTACCGACGCGGCTATTTTCGGCAGTCCATCGATGCCGACGGGCATCAGGAACACGCGTACCCGAACTACGACCTGAGCAGGCTCCCGATGGCGCGAGCTCTCGACCGGGCTGGCGACCCGCTCACGGTCAGCGTTGAGTTGCCGGGAAGAGACGTCCGCGTGGACGTATGGACTGCCCAGGTCGGCCGTGTCCCCGTTCTCCTGCTGGACACCGATACCCCCGAAAACCACCGTGCCGATCGACCAATCACCCACATCCTGTACGTACGCGGCCGCGAGATGCGCCTGCACCAGGAGCTGGTGCTCGGCGTGGGCGGCGTCCGGGCGATCCGGGCGCTGGACATCACACCGTCCGTCTGGCACCTCAACGAGGGACACTCGGCGTTCCTCCTCGCTGAGCGCGCACGCGAGGCGGTGGCAGCGGGCGCAACGCTTGATGAGGCGCTTGATCGCAACCGACGCGACAGCGTCTTCACCATCCACACGCCAGTCGCCGCGGGCAACGAGCGGTTCGACATCAACCTCGTCCGTCGAATCGCCGGGCCGCTCCTCGACGGCGATGGTCGCCCCGGAACGGGCGGCGTCCCGCTGGATCGCATCCTGGAGATCGGCCGAGGTGCGGATGGAGATCCCGACCAGTTCGACATGACAGCCTTCAGCCTGCGCCTGACGAACGGCGCGAATGCCGTCAGCAAGTTGCATGCGGCGACGGCCAACGACACGTGGAACGGGATCGTGCCCGGCAGGATCCTCGCGGTGACGAACGGGATCCACACCCCGACGTGGGTTGGCCGGCCGATTGCGGAGTTGTTCGAGCGATACCTGGGCGCGGATCTGGATCACCTGGATCCGTCGACTGAGCTGAGCCGGTGGTGGGAGCGGATCGCCGAGATCCCTGACTCCGAGCTGTGGGATGCCCACCTCCACCAGAAGAGCGAGCTGGCGCACTTCGCCAAGGGCCGCTTGCGCGTCCAGCTGGCTCGACACGGGGAAGCCCCGAGAACGCTGGACGAGCTCGAGGACGTCCTGGACCCTCGCGCACTGACGATCGGTTTCGCCAGGCGCTTTGCGACCTACAAGCGCAGCGGCATGATCTTCAGCGACATGGATCGGCTCGCCCGACTCGTTCACGACGCGGAGCGGCCGGTCCAGTTCATCTTCGCCGGCAAGGCCCACCCGGCAGATCGACCCGGGCAGAAGGTGATCCAGGAAATCTTCACCCGGAGTCGCAGCCCGGAATTGCGTGGCAAGGTCTTCATCCTCGAGGACTACGACCTGCGGATCGGCCGCTTCCTCGTCCAGGGCGTGGATGTCTGGCTCAACAACCCGCGCCGGCCGCTCGAGGCATCCGGAACATCCGGCATGAAGGCAGCCGCCAACGGCGTCGTCAACGCGAGCATCCTCGATGGCTGGTGGGACGAAGGCTTCGACGGGGACAATGGCTGGGCCATCGGCGGTCGCGAGTCAAACCCGGATGAGGCCGCCCAGGACCACGCCGACGCCCAGGACCTGTACCGGATCCTGGAGCAGGAGATCACACCGGCCTACTACGACCTGGACGCCAGTGGACATCGGCAGACGTGGCTCGGCTGGATGCGGCGCTCCATGGCCAAGGCGCTCTGGCGGTTCTCGACCACGAGGATGCTCCACGAGTACACCGAGGAGATGTACCTGCCGGCAGCGCGCAACGCAAGCGACATCGCCCGCACCTGAGGGTGCCCTACTCCACCAAGACGACGGCGCTCCGGGCGCCCATCTGAGCTCGCGAGCCGCCGTTGTCGACGGCCACGGACCCCGTCGATACCTCGACGAGGTGGCGGAGCCGGTCACCAGCTCCGTCCCCGAGATCCAGCCCGACGGGCTCATCACCCGCGTTGACCAGGATCAGCGCCCGCCGATCCCCGGATCGTCGCTCGATTGCCACGGCTCGCCCGCTGGTTCCCGCAACCCGCACCGTCCCCAGGCGGAGTGCCGCCTCGGTTCGGCGCGCCCGGATCAGGCTGCGGACGAATTCCCGATGGGCCAGTCCGGCCGAATCGACGTCCTCGAGGTGGCCTGGATAGGCCCGCCGGCAATCCGGATCTGTCCCTCCGCTCATACCGATCTCATCGCCGTAGTAGATCGAGGGGGTCCCCGGCAGGGCCAGCTGGAGGGTCGTCGCCAGGCGGACCAGGTCCAGCTCCTCGCCCAGGACGCTCCTGGCCCGTGGTGAGTCGTGGCTGCCGAGCAGGTTGAACTGGACGGCGGTGACCTCCGGGCCGTTGAGGGTCATGTTCCGCGTCAGCAGCTCGGAAAAGGCATTGGCGTCCAGATCGACCAGGCCGTCGCGGTAGTTCGACTGTCCGACGATGACGTCGCGAGCGATCCTGTGGCCACCCACGAACCCGAGGATCGCCATCGTCAGCGGGTAGTTCATCAGGGCATCGAAGCGATCGCCGGTCAGCCAGTCCGGCGCTTCGTGCCAGATTTCGCCCAGCAGATACGCCTCCGGGTTGATCGCCCGGACCCGCTGGCGGAACTCGGGCCAGAACGTCGGATCCTCGATGTCCTCGGGCACATCCAGGCGCCACCCGTCGATCCCGGACCGGGTCCAGTGCTCCACCGCCGTCAGGAGGTACTCGCGGACCGGGTGATGCTCGATCCGCAGCTTCGGGAGCGCCGGCACATCCCACCACGATCGATAGCCACGGGGCCCACTCTCGGGGCAGAGGTGGTCCTGGTGCTGGACGCCGCGCCGCCCCTGGAGCACATCGTCGTCCAGGTAGAACCAGTCGCGATACGGTGACTGGCCACCCGCCTCGATCACGTGCTGGAACGGCCAGAACCCGCGACCAGCGTGGTTGAGGACCCCATCGAGAACAACGCGGATCCCCTTCCCATGGGCCACGTCAAGAAGCTCGCGGAAGGCCGACTCTCCGCCCAGGAGCGGATCGACGGACATGAGGTCAGACGCGTTGTAGCGGTGGTTCGAGGCCGCCGTGAAGATCGGGTTGAGATAGAGCGCCGTCACACCGAGGTCGACGAGTTCATCGATCCGCTCCGCGATCCCCAGCAGGTCACCGCCCTTGAAACCATGCACGGTTGGAGGTGCCGTCCACGGCTCCATGGGTCCTGGATCCTCCACTCGGGTGCTGGAGGCAAATCGATCCGGGAAGACCTGGTAGAACACCGCATCGCGCGCCCATGCGGGTACGTCCGGGGTCATCGAGCCGGACCCCGTGTCCCGCCCGGCCGCGAAGCCCGGGCGAACCCCGGCCCGGAGCCTGACGTGATGCGATACTTCGACCCCGATGTCCAACGATCCAACGCTTCTGCCTCCCTGCCTGTGAGCCGGTCATCGTGGCGGCCGGCGAGCCTGTTGCAGCGGACTGCCGTGTTGCCCCTGGTGGTGCTCGTGGCGCTGCTCGGGTCGGCCTGTGGGGCCGAACGAGCGTCAGTGAGTCCCGAGGCGAGTGCCCTCCCAACCGCCGACCCGACGGTCGGGGGTCCCGCCTGCCCCGGTGCCCCGGCAGCGGCCGCGGACACCGCGCAATGGTGGCAGGATCGCGTCTTCTATGAAGCCTTTGTTCGCTCCTTCTCCGATGCGAATGGCGATGGGATCGGTGATCTTGCCGGCCTGACCGCAAATCTCGACTACCTCAACGACGGCGACCCCGCCAGGACCACCGACCTCGGCGTGACGGGGATCTGGTTGATGCCGGTCTTCGAGTCCCCGAGCTACCACGGATACGACACCCTGGACTACGACGCCATCGCCCGGGACTACGGCGACCTCGCCGCGTTCGATGCCTTCATCGGCGCGGCTCACGCACGAGGCATCAAGGTCCTCCTGGATCTCGTTATCAACCACACCTCGGTCGAGCACCCCTGGTTCCAGGATGCCCTGGCCGGCGGGCCCCATCGGGACTGGTATGTCTGGAGCGACACCGATCCCGGCTGGCCGAGCGTGGCCGGTGGCTCACCGTGGCACTCGAGCTCCAACGGCTGGTACTACGGCGCCTTCTGGTCCGGAATGCCGGACCTCAACCTACAGAACCCGGAGGTGACTGCGGAGATCACGCGGATCGCCACTGCGTGGCTCGACCGCGGGGTGGACGGATACCGTCTGGACGCCGCCAAACACCTCATCGAGACCGGCCCCGCATCCCAGATCAACACGTCGGAGACAAAAGCCTGGCTGTCTGACTTCCGGGCCGCGCTCCACGCCAGCCACCCCGACGCCCTCGTCCTTGGCGAGGTCTGGGAGCCGCGGATCGTCACGTCCGGCTATGTCGACGGCGGCTCGCTCGATATGACCTTTGATTTCGGGGTCGGGCCCGCGATCCTCGGTGCCGCCCGCCTCGGTGACGCCACGACGCTGACGACAAACCTGGCGGAAGTGGCTGGGCGCTACCCAGCCGGGGCAGTCGCGACGTTCCTGACCAACCACGACCAAAAAAGGGTCATGACGGAGCTTCATGGCGACGCCGGCGCCGCACGCCTGGCCGCCGCTGCACTGCTGACCGGCCCCGGCGTCCCGTTTGTCTACTACGGCGAGGAGCTTGGGCTGACGGGCACCAAGCCGGACCCGGACCTCCGCACTCCCTTCCCGTGGACGGCCACCGAGCCCGGCCACGGGTTCACCACCGGGGCTGCGTGGGAGCCGTTCGCCGTGGGAGCCGAAACGGGGAACGTCGCGTCGGAGTCCGCCGATCCCGGATCCCTGCTGTCAACCTACCGCGACCTCATCCGCCTGCGGGCCTCAGATCCAGTCCTGTGGTCCGGGAGCGCGAACCGGATCGAAGCCGGAAGGCGTGATCTGGCTGTCACGCTGCGCTGGCAGGGCGATCACGGCGCCGTGGTGATCCAGAACCTCGGCGACAGGCCCGCCAGCGGTGCGGCCCTGTCGCTGGCCCTCGCCTCAGGGCCGATCTGCGGCGCGCCGCATGCCTCGATCGCGTTTGCGTCCGAGCCTGGCTACAGCGAGGTTCCCGCGGATCCAGACGTGACCATGGCGGGCGGCTTCGACGGCTACGTGCCGCTGGCCGAGATCCCCGCGCGCTCGACGGTCGTCGTGAACCTCAGCCCTTGACGCCGCCGATCGCGAGTCCCGAGGTGATCCAGCGCTGAGCGATGAAGTAGACGATTGCCGGTGGCACCGCGAACAGGATCGCGAAGGCCGAGAAGAGCGACCACGGGGTACTCGAGAACTGACCGACCATGGCGTTGAGCGCAAGGGCCAGCGTGTGGTTCTCGATCTGGCCGGACAGGAAGGTCGAGGTGAAGTAGAACTCCGTCCAGCCCGCGATGAACCCCAGGAATCCGGTCACGGCCAGCGCCGGGACAGCCAGCGGCAGGATGATCAGCAGGAACGTCTGGTTGATGCTCGCGCCGTCCACGGCCGCGGCTTCCTCAAGGTCGCGAGGAATCGTGTCCAGGTAACCCTTGAGATTCCAGATCGCGAACGGGAGCAGACCCGAAACGATGGCCAGCCCAACGCCGAGCAGGGACTGGCGGAGGTTGAACGCGCCGATCAGCGGCATGTCGATTCGAACGGAGTTCAGCATCACGAACAGCGGTACCAGGGTGGCCACCGCCGGCAGCATCAGGACCGCGAGGATCGCCAGCATGAGCACCTGCCGTCCGCGGAACTGCAGGCGGGAGAACGCGTAGGCCGCCGAGACCCCGATACCAACCGAGATGAGCGACGTGCCGAGCGCGATCTTGAGGCTGTTGAGGGTCAGGTCGAGAAACGAGATCGGGTTGTTCGTGGGCTGCCTGAGGACCTGCGCATAGGCCTCCAGGGTGGCCCCGTCAGGGATGATGTTCAGGCCAAGCGGGCGTGACCGGTTGAGCGGATCGAGCGACAGGCTGACTACCCAGACGATCGGGAACAGGACCGTGAACAGGACGAGCAGGCAGAGGAGCTGGAGCCCGAGCTGCCGGACCAGGCCGGGCTCATCGCGCCGACTCCATAGCCGGAATGGTGAGGTGGATCGCCTGTAGGTCGTCGGGTTCGGCGTCGTCATCGGTCCCGCCTCACAGACTGTAGGCCTGCGTCGCCTTGGTCAGGCGGTTCGCGACCAGGGTGATTGCCAGCAGGATGAAGAACATGATCACGGCGAACGCCGCAGCAACACCGTACAGGCGCTGCTCGTTGGCAAGCCGATAAGCCTGGGTGACCAGCAACTCGGTGCGTCCAGCCGGGCCGCCTGCCGACATGAAGTAGGCGAGGAAGAACAGGTTGAACGTGATCACGAAACCGTAGATCGCGTACGGGATCATCGCCGGCCGCAGGTAGGCCAGCGTGATGTGGCGGAACTTCTGGCGCGGTGTGGCGCCGTCGATCTCAGCCGCTTCGTACAACTCGTGCGGGATGCTCTGCAGGGCGCCGGTGGCAACGACGGAGTTGAGTGGCCAACCAAGCCACGTGTTCGTCGCCAGCATCGCGTAGAAGGCGAGCGGCAGCGACAGGTTGGGGCCTCCATCCCATGACGGCAGGAGCCAGTCGATCGGTGATTTCACCTGGCGCAGCCAGTCGACCTGGAAGGTCTCGGCCGGCATGCCGAGGAACTTCCCGAGGCCTCCGATCAGCAGGTTGATGGCCCCGCTCTGGGCGTCGAACATGTTCGCCCAGACGGTCGCCACGATGATCGGCGGGATGACCACGGGGAGAATGAACAGGGCCCGGTAGAACTTCCGGAACTTCAGCCCCTTGACGTTCAGCAGCAAGGCGATCGCAACACCGAGCACCAGGTGGATGGCGACGTTCGTGAGCGCCCACCAGAGGTTGTAGATGACGATCCGCAGGAAGTTGTAGTTCGGGATCGCCAACTGGCTCGCGATGACATCGATGTAGTTCTGGATACCGACGAAATCAGGGGTCTTGCCCAAGCGCAGGTTCAGGTGAATCAGCTGCATGTCCGTGAAGGACATCCAGACCTGGAAGGCAAGCGGGTACATCGTGATGACCAGCATCACGAGCAGGGCCGGGACGAGGTAGAGGTAGGCGATGCGACTGGACCGGCCCGTGCCGATCAGGCGAGACATCATGGTTCGCTTCGGGACTGTCGCGCCGGCCACGGTACCTCCCTCCCGGATGGTGTCCTGATCAGGATACTTCGGACGGAGCACCCGATGTGGGCGCCCCGTCCGTTCGCGGCCCGACCCGCTGGGTCGGGCCGCTCATGTCCAAGGGGTTACTTGCCGAGCGTCGTGCACGCCTCGGCGACGAGGGCGGTGGTGTCCCCACCAGCCGAGCCGTCATCCGGAATTGCCTTCGCCCATGCGTCGCCGAACGGGCCCCAGTAGTTGCCGAACTGCTCGATCTGTGGGCGTGCCTCGCCCGCCAGGATCGCTTCCGAGTAACCCGCAACGAGCGGATCGAGCACGGTCACGCTCTTGCTTGCCGGCACGTGGCCGGCGATGTCGACGTACGTTCGCTGCGCCGCGTCGGAGACGAGCTCCTTGGCAACCGCGATCGCGAGATCGACGTTCTTCGAGGCAGCGTTGATGTACCAGCCATCGACGCCGGCCATCGTGGCGGCCTTGCCGCCAGGTCCGGCGGGCATCGGCCCGACGGCGAGCGCCGGTCGGGCGGACTTGTAGTCGCCGAGCGTCCAGTTGCCGTTGAACATGATGTCGATCTGCTTGTT
>JBDTOF010000007.1:0-3049 GCA_039933375.1 Chloroflexota bacterium | reverse complement strand
GCCGGGACGACGAGACGGGCGCCACGGTTCCACCGGCCCCGCATCAGTCTGGAGCAGCGCGACTCGAAGCTCCACGGTCGCAGAGTACCGCGGCCTGTATGGTCGGCCGCGGCATGCTTGCACGGCCTGATCCGCGCCTCGCACTTTCATGGCTAATGCTTCGGGTGGCAGCACTACGCAAGTCGCGGCACAAGTTCGGGCGAGGGGAGGTGTGGTCGGAGGCTCGGAACGGCCCAGGTTCATGACTAATGGCGCACAGCACGTTTATTTGACAGGAAAGCCGGGTGCGACTGACCTCCAGCAGCTCGTGGCGGCTCGCTCAACTTGCGCAGTGCTTCCCAGGGCAGCATTAGCCAGGAAAGTTGGGTGGGCGCCCTGCGGCGCGGTGCCGGCCGCGGGATCGAGTGGCGTTGCACCGCGCCGAGCGCGCTCCAGACCTACCGGCTCAGAGCAACCACCGCGGGATCGCGGCTGACCTTGAAGTGCGCGACGTGCGCCAAAGCCTCGTCGACGGTCTTGTGAACCTCGACGATCGCGGCCGGATAGCCAGCAGCGCGGACAAAGAACTGAAGGCGTGCGGCCGCGTTGAGTGAGTCCGCGTCCATCCCACCTTCGCGGACGCTTCGCCACGCGGTCTCGACGACTTCACGGAACGGGAGGTCGTCCCAATCGATGATCTTGAGCTCGACGCGATGTTCCTGCATCGGCGGTCACCTCCAGTCACAAGAATAGGTCGCCGGTTCTCGAGCGACCACGGCCGAGGAGCCCTGACGACCGGGCCGCACGGCACGATCGGTACCGGCGCCGCGTAGGATCCGCGGGTGAGTCTTCCGATCCCGGGTCAACCTTCGCTCCCAGGAGCTCGTAGCGTGACGCGGCTGTCACTGCCGCTGATCGGCGCCTTCGTCGTCGGTGCGATTGCATACGGTGGGCTGTACACGTTCCCGGCGATGTCCGTGGCCATCGCGGCTGAATTCGGGATCAGCCGGACGATCGCGGTCACACCTTGGACAATGTTCCTGCTGGTAACCGCCATCTCGAGCCCGCTGCTTGGCCGGGCGTACGACGAGTTCGCAGATCGGGACCTGCTGACCGCCTCGATGGTGCTGCTCGCGGCCGGCTGGCTGTGCGTGTACCTCGCGCCGGATATCTCGATCGTCATCCTGGCTTACGCAGCCTTCCATGCCCTCGGGCTGCAGCTCGCCTTCATCGGGACGACGACGGCGATCGCGCGGCGATACGCGGGCGTCTCGGGCCTTGCCCTCGGGATCGCGTATGCGGGTCCCGGAATCGGAGTGGCCGTTGCCCTGCCTGTGGCCGCGGGGCTGATCAACACAGTGGGCTGGCGCTCCGTATCACTCGTATTCCTGGCGGCATCACTCGTCGGCGTTGGGTTCGTCTGGCTGATGACGGCTGGCCCGAAGGTGCTGGTGCCAATCCGAAGCGCGGCTGGATCCACGAGGGAGAAGGAGGCGGAACAGGCGGCACGTGCCTCCGGCCTCCACGAGACTGCAGCTCCTGGTGCGGTATCCGCGGGATTCGAACCGCTCCCGGCCGGCAGTGGCGCCTCAACCGGTGGGCGATTTGGCCTCCGTCGCATCATCCGGACCAGGCGGTTCTGGGCGCTATTCCTTGGCGCCCTGGCGATCGGCGCATTCGATGAAGGGGTGCTCCAGGCCTTCCTCCCCCATGCCGTCCAGGCTGGCTTCGGCGTCGGATTTGCCGCGAGCGCCATGGGCGCGCAGGCACTGGCATACGTGGCCGGCCAGGTCATCGGTGGATTCCTGTCGGATCGGCTCGGGCGTCGCGGGGTCGGAGTTGTCGCAGCCGCGGTCGTCGGCGGCGGCGTGCTGTTGGCCTTTGGCGCCTCGGCAGCGGTGCCGGCACTCGCCCTCGCAGGCATCATGGCCCACGGGTTCGGTACGGGTGCGACGATCGCGGTCAGATCGGCCGCCTTGTCCGATGTCTTCAGTGGCCCGAACTTCGGCACGATCTTCGGCGTGATGGCGGTCGCGTACCCAGTTGGCGGGACCATCGCGGTGTATGCGGGCGCCCTGTCCGCCGACCGTCTGGGGACATATATGCCCCTGGTAATACTTGTCCTCGGGGCTCTCGTCGTGTGGGCTGGCGCGCTGCTGGTCGCCGGCCCGCGACGACACGGTTCACGCGGACCCCATGGAGCAACCGTCACGGGGGCCTGACCCGAACCCGGGAGGTCCAGCACTGGCTACTGCAGCCAGCCACATCAGATCGCCCCGAACCACGCTGAAACTGGCGCAACCGCAGCCCGCGGGCGCCAACCGTCCGGCACCCTACCTACTGGTGCACTGGGACAACAGGATTTTGCCGTGAGGACATTGGTACTGTCGTCAGGATCGACCTGACGGGCCTATTCTCCAGACCGATCTCGCCCAACCGCTCAAATTGAGCGTTCATCCAACGGAGAACGAACGATCACCGTGACAGAATCACAGATGCTGTCCGTCCTCGGCATCGCCTTACTGGTGAACCTCTTCCTCATCAGCGCAGCGATCTACGCGCGCCGACGCGGCCGATCCCAGCAGACCGCCATGGCGGCCGGCCCGACCGCGGCTCTTGCGCGCACGGGAATGGGCAATCTTCGACCCGAAGGACCACCGATCACGGTCACCGCACCTGGCACCGTGACGGCGTTCGCCGTCAGCGACCGTCGTGCGAACGGGTCGGACGCACCAAGCGGATCGAGTTCGACTTCCGCGCTCGCACCCGGCATCGACGACGCCGTCACCTGGACCCGAATCACCGACGGCGAGGCCGCGCGCGTCGCTCGCTATAGCCGCTCGGCGACGATCGTGCTCGTCGAGCTCGACGGACTCGATCGTCTGATCGCAACCCTCGGAGCGGCGGCGGGTGAGCGCGTTGTCGCTGCCACTGCGGCAACCGTCCGATCCGAGGCGCGAACAACGGACACCGTCGCCCGCCTCGGGAACCACCGGTTCGGCGTGCTCCTGCCGGAGACCGACGAGATCGCCGCGATCAATTACACGGAGCGCGTTCGCGCGATCTGCGA
>JBDTOF010000006.1:0-2164 GCA_039933375.1 Chloroflexota bacterium | reverse complement strand
GATGCCGGCAGATCCAGGGCCTCGATCACGAACGGGGAAAGACGGCGGACCCGGACGCCACCGTAGTCCGCGGCGTGGGTCAGGATCAGTTCATCACGGGCCCGCGTCATGGCGACGTAGAACAGGCGCCGCTCCTCCTGGAGGTGCGGGTCGCCGGTCGCCACGCTCCCGCCCACAAGCCCGTCGGGCATGGCCAGCGGCTCGCGCCGCGCGTTGGATGGAAACCGTCCAGCCACCAGGCCGGGCAACACCACGACCGGGAACTCGAGGCCCTTCGCCTTGTGGACCGTCATCACCGAAACGGCGTCGAGGTCGGGATCCGGGTCCGCGCCGGCAGGATCGTCGCCCGCCTCGATGAGCGTCCCGAGGTGTGGCGCCAGGAAGACCGCCCGATCATCGACGAGCAGGGCCGACCGGTTTCGGACGATCTCGAAGAACCGGGCGATGTTGCCCAGCGCCGCTTCGGCATCGGAGGTATCGGCGGCCGTCAGTCGTTCGAGCCAGCCGGACTGGCGAAGGAATGTATACAGCACCTCGCCGGCCGGCCGCCGCTGAGCAAGGTCGCACAGACGGCGAAGGTCCCCAACCAGGCGCCGTATCGCGGTCCTCCCCGCGGGCAGGATGTCGCTCGCCCGCTCGCCCGTCTCGACGGCGTGCAGGACCTCCCACGGGGATCGATTGGATCGTCGAGCCGTCGCCATGACAATTCCGAGGTCTTGTGCCGGGAGCGCGTACGCCTCGCCGGCCGCGATCGAGAAGAGATCCGTACCTGATTCCGGGTCGGCAACGAACCGCAGGACCGACATGAGGATCCGGACCTCCGGCTGCATGAACAGCCCGGAAGCACCCGTGAATCGCCACGGGATCCCCGCGACATTGAGGCTCCGCAGGATCGGGTCAGCGCTTGAGTTTGCACGGACCAAAACCGCCAGGTCTCGAGGCCGAGCGCCGAGGTCCAACCGACGCCGGAACTCGGCCGCGATCCAGTCCGACTCGTCGGTACCGGTGGCAAAGCCGTGGAGCCGCACCGGCACGTCGGCGCTGCCGCGTCGCTGGGGAGCAAGCTCCTTCGAGAGCCCGATGCGCGACTCGAGGCGATCCGGGTCGTTGAACCGGATGAGGCGATGGGCAGCCGCCAGGATTGGCTCAGTTGACCGGTAGTTGCGACGAAGGACGACCGTGCGTGCCTCGCTGAAACGCTCGCGGAAGTCAAGGATGTTGCTGATTGCCGCACCCCGGAACCGATAGATCGACTGGTCGTCGTCGCCGACGACCGTCAGGTTGCGATGGTGTTCCGCGATGAGGTCCACCAGCTTCGACTGGACCGGGTTCGTGTCCTGGAACTCATCGACCAGGACATACCGGTAGCGGGCGCGGACGGTGGCCAGCGTCGCCGGCGATTCCCGGAGTAGGCGAAGGGCCATAGCAACCTGATCACCAAAGTCGATGGAACCGCTTGCCGCCAGGATCTCTGTGTAACGGCGATAGGCGTCGGCGAGCTCAGCCTGACGATCGGCGATCTCGACGAGCGCGTCCGTGGCGGCACGCTCAGTAGCCGAGGTTGCCGGGTCGACCCGCTGTGCCGCCGCCGCGGAGATCAGCGCGCTGGCGTGCGTCTCGTAGTCCGCGGGGCTGACGTCCTCGTCACGGCATCGGCCGAACAGCGTCGCGAGGGCTCCCAGAAATCTCGTGGGATCACCGAGCGGCAGATAGGCATTGAGCCCCAGGTCGAATAGATGCTCCCGCAGGAGCACCACGATCTCGGCCCGGGACAGCACCCGAGCATCCGGCGACACGCCGAGCTCGAACGCAAACTCGCGGATCAGTCGGTCGCCGAAGGCATGGAACGTGGAAACGGCGGTATCCGCGAACCCGTATGGCACCAGCTGGTCCACCCGGAGCTGCATCTCGCCAGCAGCCTTGTCCGTGAAAGTCAGCCCGAGGATCTCCGAAGGTCGAGCGCGGCGCGTGGCGATCAGCCAGGCAATCCGGCGAGTGATGACCTCTGTCTTGCCGGTTCCGGCACCGGCGACGACGAGCAGCGGCCCCGAGCCATGGGTCACGGCCCGGCGCTGCTCAGGGTTGAGCCCGGCCAGGAGCGCCGTCAATCCCTTGTCTTCGTCCGCTGGTACGGGCGTGCCACCAAGCCCATCCCAGACCGGAA
>JBDTOF010000005.1:0-24803 GCA_039933375.1 Chloroflexota bacterium | reverse complement strand
GGCTGATCCAACCCGCGCACCGCGCGCCGACTCAGGCTCTGGGAGCGGCCTCGAGTCTGGCACGCACCAGGACCGCGTCGTCAATGCGGCGGGCCAGCCGAACCCACCATGAACCGGCATCGAGCCAGGCGCGGGCATCGACGAGATCGCCGGGTTCCGCCGATGCCGCGTACTCGATCGCCACGCGGCGGGGCTCTGCCGTCAGCGCATCCCGACCACCGGCAGCGGAGACGGCCTCCTCGATCCAGTCGAGATAGACGGCGTTGTTCACGTGCCCCAGCGGATCCAGGTCCTGCGGTCTGACTCGCAGCTCAAGGCTCGAGGCATCTTCGGGCAGGCCCGGCAGGACGACGCGGATGATCTCACCATCGAGTTCCGGGTTGGGGAACGATTCCCCGAAGTCCGGAGGGATGCGATTGATCCGGCCGCCGTCATCGATCAGGACCCAGTCGACCGTCGAGATGGCCGCCAGCGACCCATCGGGCAGCCGGAACTCGCCTCGCCGGCGTGCCCAGATGCGGCGGTGGCCGATGACGGCAGTGGCCAGGCGCAGGATTCGTCCCATCGAGATCGGGGCGAGAATTTCGAGCTCCGCCGATCGGACGACCCAGGAGCGGCGCCGTTCCGTGTACCAGCTCCGGTCGAACCCGAGCGCTTCGGAGTGGCGCCAGGCGACGTCCTGCGCATACCGCAGGAGCGATCCTGTCCGCACCTGTCCATCGGGTCCAGCCTCGTCGAAACGGACGCGATAGCCGGCTAGATAGCCGTTGTCGACGCCCTTTACGGGCCGATCCTCGCGGCCCGCCAGCCCTGGATCCGCATCCTCCGTGTCGCCGAGCAAGCGTGGCCCGCTCACGCTGGAGCCACGGCGCGTCGGCCGGCCAGCCGGTCCAGTGTCTCGATGGAAACCAGCCGCGTGCCGGTCCGCGGCGCTGTCTGGCGGGCCAGTCGAACTTCGCACGACCGTCGCGCATCGAACACCACGAGCACCGGCAGCAGGCGCTCGCCCTCCTCGGCCGCGTGGGCTCGCGCATCGTCGAGCTGATGCAGGACGTCGGACGAGATCCCGCGCGCACCCCACTTGCAGTCATAGGCTTCCGCAGCCCCCGGAACCTCGACGGTCACGTCGTAGGGATGGATCTCGGCCGTGACTCCGTCGAACAGGATTCGGCGCTCGTGACGGAGCGCCTCCGCTGGCACACGGCGGGCCAGGAGGCGCTCGGTTACGGCTTCGACGATCGCGCCCCGGAACTGGCTCCTGACCTGATCGCCTCGGTTCGCCACCTCAAGCGACGCCGCGAGGATCGCCTCTGACCGTTCCACCGAGACATCGCCTGAACCGGCCGCGCGGCCGAAGAGCCGAGGAAAGGCCACCCGCCACGGCTCCGGCTCAACCGTCTCGCCGTTCATGATGGCCCGAGCCAGGACCCGCTGGGAAGGCGTGGCATCGTCGAGCAGCGCAGCCATGCGTGCCACGAGGGCATCTGCCTGGATGCCCGCATAGACCACGGTGCGGGCGTCACGGGCCGCGTCCTGGAACCTCACCAGGCCTCCTCGCCGAAGGCCACGAGCGTCGCCTGGGGCAGGGTCGACAGCCAGTCGATCGCCCGGTGCGGATCCGTGATCAGGCCGCTCTCGACGACGAGCTGGTCGATCGCCGGTTCGATTGTTGAATCCGCCGCCTCGCTTACGCGATCCGCGGCAACGGCTCGCAGGCGGGCCACCCAGACCGCTTCGAGATCGTGAATGTAGGTCCACTCATCGTCGACGGCCTCGGCGAGGGCCACGAGCCGGCCGATGGCGTCGACGATCCGTTCAGCGAGAACCGGGAGGGAGGTCACGCCCGAAGCGTACCCGGGCGAGGCCCGGTGGCGTCAGGCCGAGCGGGACCAGCGCAGGGTGGTTCGGCCAGGGTCCAGCGTGCGAGGACGGTCCAGCCCGTCGAGAACGCGCTCGGCGCGCGTGCGGAGAGCCTCGAGACGACGGGTGGCCTCGGCGTCCCACGCACGGGAATAGGTGGCCAGCGCCGCACGGCGGAGGATCAGCGCCTCCCCACGGCGGCCAGTCGCCTCGAGCGCGGCGGCGCGCTCCAGCACCTTGAGGTACAGCTCAGGCAGGGAATGAGCCACGGACATGCCTTCCACCGAGCCAGCATCGTGCTCTGAGTGGCGAAAGGGAATAGGCCTCTCTTCCCATTCCTGATTCGGCATTTGGCGACGCGGCGACGCTGGCCGCGCGTGCTTGCCCCGCGAGCCGCGCCGCGGTGCCAGGTCAGTCGCCCGAGTGCCAGGTCGAGCGGATCGAGAATCCTTCGAACGTGCCGGTTGCCGGCATCCAGATCGTGGCGACGGCTTCGACGATCGATCCTGCCGGTCCCCGTTCGAGGAACCGGACCAGCGCTTCGAGGTCGGCGCGATCTCCCTCCGCAACACAGCGCAGGGCACCGTCCCGTTCGTTGGCAACCCACCCGCTGACTCGAAGACCAGCAGCTGCATCGAGCACGAAGACGCGAAATCCGACGCCCTGGACCACGCCTCGGACCGTGGCGTCAAGGCGGACCGTGGTCATCGGCCCGCAGGTGGCGTCCAGGCGATGGCCAGGACGTCGAGCACAAGCTCGGGACTGACGTTTCCCTCGAGCCGTTCGGCCGCCGTGTCGATCCGCCGGAGTGCCGCGCCGACACTCACGGCATCCAGCCGGCTCGAGGAGGCCTGGAGGTCATCGACCAGGTCGAGGTCACGGACCGCCGCCTGATCACCCACGACGACCAGTCCAAGATCCCGGATGACGGAGCGCCAGACCTCCAGGAAGGCCAGGGCTCCGCGACGTCGCTCGGCAGCCGGGATTCGAACGCCCTTCTCGTCCGGCGCCGACTCGGAGTCGGGTGAGGTTGTACCCGACGCGTCAGCCACGACGGCGGCTGGACCGGCGGCGCTCCCTGGAGCGCTGGTCTGGCTGCGCCCCTTGGGGCCCGCACGGACCGGTTTGGTGGCCGACGCCTCGGCGGCACCGGCATCCAGTGCCCGGTTGAGCTCGGCGGCCCGGGCAGCGAGCTCCCTGACGCCCACGAGCCGCGCGGTCAGCCCAGCCCCGAGCAAATCGAGCAGCGTGCGAGCGATCTCGCCGCGCAGCAGGACGGCCCCGGGGGCGCGCGCGTAGCTGATGGCAAGACCCGGACGACCCTCAGCCAACCGCGCCAGGCGCGCCGACGTCGGCGGATCAGCGACCCCCTGTTCCGCGAGCACGAGTTCCAGATCTCGAACCCCGATAGGCCCGAGGCGAACTCGGACACAGCGAGAGCGAATCGTGGGCAGGAGCTGCTCCTCCTCGTCGGCGCACAGGACGATCGTCGTGAACGCTGGCGGTTCCTCGAGGGTCTTGAGGAACGCCGACTGCGCGTCTTCGGTCATTCGATGCGCCGCCTCGACGATCGCAACCCGCTGACCACCCTCGATGGGCAGATAGGCGAGATTGGCCACGAGGTCGCGAACGCCCCGCACATCGCGGCCCCCGATCGGGATCACGCTCCCGGCACCGGTCGGCGCGAGCCGGTGGAGGTCCGGATGGTTGCCGTGCTCGACCATGCGGCAACCGCGGCATTCACGGCACGGCCTCGACCCGACTTCCGGCGCGGTACACAGCAGCGCGGCGGCGATATCGCCGGCAAGCGTGGTCTTGCCCACGCCGGATGGGCCGGTGAGAAGTACAGCGTGCGGTATGCCGGACCCGAGCATCGCTCGAATCGCGGCCACCGCCACGGGCTGACCGCGGGTCCGCATGCCGTCCATTCCGAGCTGTTAGCTCGCGGGCTCGGCCGCCTTGCGCGTCGTCCGTCGCTTGGCCGCGGGCTTCGCAGCCTCCGGCTCGGCCACGGCGGCAGCCTTGGGCGTCGTCCGACGCTTCGGCGCCGGCTTCTGAGCCAAGGGCTCAGCCGAGGCGGACGCTTCGCCCGAAGACGGCGTCGCGTCGGCCTTGGCCTTCGACCTGGTCGCTGACGCCTTGGCCGGAGCCTTGATGGCAGCGGCCTTGGCCGGAGCCTTCCGGCTGGCCCTCGCCTTCGGCGCCGGCTTGGCGGAATCCGCCACCTCGGCGACGTCGGCCACGGGTGCCTTGGGCGCGGAGCCGCTCGCGACCGCCGTGCGCGGCGATCGTCGGCGGGGTGCCGGCTTGGTCGCCTCGACCGGAACGGACCCACCGGCGCCGTCGCCACTCGTGGGCGCCGGGGCGGCAGGTCTGCTGGCCGGTCGCGATCCAAGCTGCGCCCGGAGCATTGCTTCCAGCTCCGGCGGTACCTCGCTCCAGGGCTCGTTGGGGTTACCCACCGGGCCTACGGATCGAGGAGCCGGCCGATCACTGCGGAAGCGGTCCGGTTCCCGTGATCCACTGCGAGGCGAAGGCTCACTGTAGCGCGAACCGCCGCCGGATCGGCCGCCCGTGGCTCCACCAGATGGTCCGCGATTGCCGGGGCCGAATCGCTCCCGGTCGCTCGCGGCGGCGTAGCCAGCGCGCGCTCCGCCCCGGGCAGGGCCACCACGTCCGGGCCCACGCCCGCTGTCTCGCTGACGCCGCTCCGAGATCAGGTACTCGGGGATTGGCGGCTCGTCCAGGTCCTCTTCGTCAATCGGCCCAGGCACACCGGATGCCGCGGCCGGCATACCGATCTGCGAGTCCCAGACTGATCCAAACGCGTGCGTTGAGCGCCTGGCCGGGCCGGGTGCTACCGGCGGCTCGTCGGCTTCGGTGTCATCGGGCTCAGCTTCAGCGTCGTCACTGGATCCATCTGGACCCGCAACGCCATCCTCGTGACCGCGACCCCTGCCCCGACCACGCCCGCCACGGCGACGGCGACGGCGACGGGGCTCCTCCTCGCCCTCGACCCTCGTCTCCTCGTCGATTTCCTCGGACGATTCCTCGGCATCGTCCGCATCCCGTTCAGCCACCGTCGGCGCGACCACCACGGGAGCAGCCTTGGACAGCTTCTCCCCGGGCAGCGCGACGAGCGACGATCCGGAAACAGCGTTCGACTCCACGGCCTCGGTCTCGACCGGAGTTTGTGCCCGACTGCGGCGGCGCGGCGGCGCGGCCACTGGCTCGGCATCGGCCGGCTTGACGCGACTTCGGCTGCGACCACGACCGCGGCCGGTGCCGGTGCCCTCGCTCATCTTGTCCGGGACCTCGGTCATGGACAGATCGTCTTCGTCGCTGGCCACCCGCCGTCCCGAACGGGACGAGCCCTTCTCTACCTTGGCGATCTGAGCGATATCGGTGAACAGGTCGGCGACTTCCATGAGATCCGACGACGTGTTCCCGCGGAAGCTCAGCACCTCGACCCGGACACCCTGCTCCTGGACGGCCCGGATGGCCGGCGCGAAATCGCCGTCCCCTGAGACGACGATCGCGATGTCGAGATTTCGGGCGGTCTTCATCATGTCGACCACGAGCTCGATGTCGAGGTTGGCCTTGACCTTGCCGTCGCCGTACTTGCGGATGTCCTTGCTGACCACCTTGTACCCGCTCCGGCGGAGGAAGTCGTGGAAGTTCCGCTGGTTCTCGTTGTCGGGATCAAGCCCGGTATACGCATACGCCCGCACGAGATCACGGCCGGCCGTGACCGACTTGAGCAGCGTGACGTAGTCGATGTCCACACCAGCCGCCTTGGCCGCATAGAACACATTCGCAACGTCTACGAAGACGGCGACATTCTTACCCAATTGGGTCTCCTATTCGTGATGGCCACTCGCCGGTCAGGCCGACTGAGTGCCACAATCAGCGGGACCGCCGAGCGCTCGCGCCAGCGGGTGCGAGCGAGCGTCCCATGTGCGGGCCGAGGTCAGCGAACCCCTGTTCCTCCCACCGGGCCCGTTCGGTGGGAGCGTCTGGCCGCGCCGCCTCGATGGACGCGCAGCCCTTGTTAGCAGCCGATCGGAGTGCCTCCACCAGGAGGATCTTGGTGACCGCGTCGGCGTCGGCATCTGCCGCGATGACCAGGAGGTCAATCGTTCCAACGTACCCACCGGCACGGACCGAAGGGCGGATCGCGAGGACCGCGCCGCCCACGAGTTCCCGTTGTCGCTCCGCGACGAGGATGCTCGCGTGGGGGAGGTAGACCAGCTGTCGGAGCATGTCCGCGGCATCCAGGGCCGTGCCTGAACCGCGTCCGCCGATCTGCTCGCCGCCCAGGGCGACAAACCGCTCGACATCGGTGATTCGGGCTGCCCGGACCGTGTATTCCACGCCGTCGCTGGTACCTCGATCGGATGGCGAACTCGATGCCAACCACCCCAACCGGGTCCGACCGGGGTCATACACCGTCGCTGATCGCAGGAGGCGCGAGCGATCAAATCACTCGCGAAATCATCTGGACAGCGACAAGCGGTGTTGCAATCGTTGCGCCGTGGCCTATCATACGGCATCGCTTCGGTGGCCATAGTGCGCCGCCCGAGACGTCCTCCGATCGGCCGCCCGATACGCACCGCCGCCCGTGCCATGCCACCGGAGCCCTCCTGGGTTCCCGGCCACTGACCCGGGCACAGGGCGCCGGAATGTCGGTCCGGGATCGTTGTCGGGTCGTCCTCTGGCAACCGACCGTGGTGATCCGGGGAATCCGGACATCTTCATCGATGGAGGAGACTGAATGAAGCTCTCGAAATTCGGGGCGTTCGCGGCGGTAGCCGCACTCGCCTTTGCCGCGTGTGGGGCCGCCGGCTCCACGCCACCCACGGACGCGCTCGGCGTCGTGACGATCCCCTCGGGTGAAAAGATCCACCTCGCGTTCTGGGGCGTGCTTTCCGGCGCCGACGCGTCGCTCGGCCAGGACGCCCTGACCGGCGCCCAGATCGCAGTCGATGACAAGGGCGGCAAGGTCGCCGGTCACGACATCAATCTGACCACCGAAGACGGTCTGTGCACCGTCGACGGCGGCGCGGCCGCGGCAGCCAAGATGGCAGCCGACAACACGATCGTCGGCCTTATCGGGTCGAGCTGCTCCGACGAGGCCGTCGGTGGCATCGCCGCGCTCACGAGTGCCGGCCTGACCACGATCTCGCCTTCCAACACCCGACCGGCATTGACCGCGCCGGACCGCGACGCGACCTTCGCCGGGTACCTCCGGACGGCGCACAGCGATGCGTTCCAGGGCAAGGCCGTTGCCGACTTCGTCTACACCGTGCTCGGCATGAAGACGGCCGCCACGATCCATGACGGCAGCGCCTACGCCGAAGCCCTCCAGCAGGTCTTCGCCGACAACTTCACGGAGCTTGGCGGCACGATCGTCGCCCAGGAGGCCGTGTCGAAGGGCCAGACGGACATGAAGCCCGTTCTGACCAAGGTTGCCGCGGCCAAGCCGGATGTCATCTACGACCCGGTCTTCGTGGCCGAGGGTGGCTTCCTGTGGGCGCAGCACAAGGAAGTCCCGGGTCTCGAGAAGGTCGTCATGATCGGATCGGACGGCATGTTCACCCCCGACTTCGTCAAGGCTGCCGGCCCGGCCGCCGAAGGTAACTACCTGTCGAGCCCGAACTTCTCGGCCTTCCAGGCCGGATACGCGGACTTCCTGACCAAGTACCAGACCAAGGTCGGCTCCGCGCCGATCTCGGCCTTCCACGCCCACGCGTACGACGCTATGAACATCATGCTCGCGGCGATCGAGAAGGTCGCGGTTACGGGCAGCGATGGCACCACGTACATCCCCAAGCAGGCCCTTCGAGATGCGATCTTCGCCACGAAGGACTTCCAGGGCATCACGGGCATCCTCTCGTGCTCCGCGAGTGGCGACTGTGGCGCACCGCTTATCGCGATGTACCAGATCTCGGCCACCGAAGTCGGTGGCTCGTGGCCACCGGCCGCACCGGTCTGGCCGAAGTAGTCGTCCAGGTCCTCTTGTAACGAATCGTTTCGGTCAGGGCTCCCTCCGGGATCTTTGACCGAGCGGAAATGGGCCGGGCGTCAGTGCCCGGCCCATTTCGCAAGCACCGTGTCCGCCGCTCCCGTCCACCTCCCGCACCCTGGGGCAGCCAATGCGCACCACTGCTGTCGAACGGATCACGGAAATCGCCATCGCGGCATTCCTCTGGGCGTTCCGGATCGCGGTTGTGCTCATCGTCGTCGTCGGGTCATTCCTGACGATCTCCAGCGGCAGGTATTCCTGGGAGACCTGGTCCTCACTGATCGTGAGCGGCCTGACCACCGGCAGCATCTATGCCCTGATCGCCCTCGGTTACACGATGGTCTACGGCATCCTCAGGATGATCAACTTCGCCCACGGCGAGATCTTCATGGGCGGCGCCTTTGCGGGGTATTTCGTCGCCACCGCATTGGCGGGGATGGGGATCCTCAACAGTTCGCCCGTGGCGGCAGTACTCGCCGTCCTGGTCATGATCGTCGTGGCCGCGGCGTTCTCGACTGCCCTCGCCCTGCTCGTCGAACGGATCGCCTATCGGCCGCTGCGGAACGCGCCACGCCTGGTGCCGCTGATCAGCGCCATCGGCGCCTCGTTCTTTCTCCAGTACACCTTCCGCGGCGTTCTAGGCCCCGGCATCTACGTCTACCCCGACGTGAGCATCCTCAACCAGGCAGTCCCGATTGACTTTCTTCGCCTGCGTTGGGTTGACGTCCTCGTCGTGGTGTCCGCGCTGGCAATGATGAGCGGCCTGTACTTCTTCGTGATGCGAACCAAGCTCGGAACGGCTATTCGGGCCGTCTCGGAGGACAAGAGCACAGCCGAGCTGATGGGCATTGACGTGAACCGCGCGATCGTGACCACGTTCGCCGTCGGTGCCGCCATGGCCGGGGCGGCGGGCGTCCTGTACGCCCTGATGTTCCGCCAGGTCTTCTTCTTCACCGGCTTCGTACCCGGGATCAAGGCGTTCACAGCGGCAGTCCTCGGCGGGATCGGAAACGTGCCGGGCGCGATGCTCGGCGGCCTGTTCCTGGGCCAGGTGGAATCGGTTGGGCCGACCCTCTTCCTGGATGGCCTGAACGTGCCCTCGCCCAACCAGCTGAAGGATGTCATCGCGTTCACGCTGCTGGTTCTCGTCCTCGTCTTCAGGCCGTCAGGGCTCCTTGGCGAGCGAGTCAGCGGGGGGCAGCGGGCATGACAGCCTCGGCTGCCGCTCAGACTCCGTCTGCCACCGACTGGCGTTCGGTCGTCCGGATCGGGCTCCTCGGCGGGCTCGTGGCCCTGTACCTCTGCCTTGTGGGGATCGTGGAAGTGTTCCAGCCCCGAGCGTTGGTCACGAACATCATCACGCTCGGCGAGACATCGATGGTTCTCGCGGCCGTCGCGCCGGTCTTTCTCATCCTGCGCGGCAAGCAGATCGAACCTCGGCGGGCCGTTGCCATCGGCGCCGTCGTGGGCTCCATCACCGGGGCGTTTCCGGCCGCGCTCGTCATCATCTCGGCGAGTATCAACCTGCGCGCGATGTTCCTCCACGCGTCGCCCGTCACGACCGACGTTCTGACGTTTGGTCTCGGCGTGGCTGGCGTTTGGGTCCCGATCATTGGCCTCGCCGCCGTTGGAGCGCTGACGGGGCTGCTGCTCACGGCGCGAGCCGACATCCAGCGCCCCGTGACCGATGCGCTTCTGGCGCTCCTTCTGATCGGCTTGTTCGCCGGCGTGCTCCGACCGCCCTTGCTCGCCAGCACGGTTACGGCGGGCATCGGCCGGCTCCTGCTCGCCGACAATGGCCTGACGATCATCGGCGCGATCGTGACGGTCCTCGTGGTCGTGGGCGGGCGGATTGGCATCCGCCGGTTCGGCACGCGGTCCCGGCTCGACGCCCTCTCGCCCGAGCGAAAGCGGGCTGTCCGGCCCGTCTCGCTGATCGCCCTGATCCTGCTTGTCCTGTGGCTTCCGCACGGCGTGGGCCCGTTTTTCGCCCAGGTCGTGGCCGTGGTCGCGCTGTACGTCCTGATGGGCCTCGGGCTCAACATCACCCTTGGCCTGGCAGGCCTCCTCGATCTTGGCTTCGTCGCGTTCTTCGCGGTCGGCGCGTACACCGTGGGCCTGCTCACCTCGACCGCCGAATACGGGATCGCCCAGTGGCCGTTCTGGGCCGCGGTTCCGTTCGCCGTGATCATCGCCATGATGTTCGGTGCGTTCTTCGGGCTCCCGATCCTTGGGATCCGCGGCGACTACCTCGCCATTGCGACCCTCGGGTTCGGCGAGATCATCCGAATTCTCGCCGGTTCAGACCTCATGAAGGGCTTGCTCGGTGGACCACGCGGGATCATCAATATCCCGAAGCCGATCGAGGTTGCGCCCGACAGCCTGCTGGCGGGACCCGTCCAGATCTACTACATCGCCCTGGTTGCGGCTGTCATCGTCGCGCTCGTGGCTATTCGCCTGCGCGCGTCCAGAATCGGCCGGGCGTGGATCGCCATCCGGGAGGACGAGGACGTCGCGGAGGCGTTGGGAATCAACCTCGTCCAGACGAAGCTGCTGGCCTACATGATTGGTGCCGCCTTCGCCGGCCTCGGTGGAGCCATCTTCGCCGGGCTACTCGGCTCCATCTTCGCCAGCAGCGTGACGCTGTTCGTGTCGATCAATGTCGCATCGCTGATCATCATCGGCGGGATGGGCAGCATTCCCGGCGTGGTGGTCGGGGCCATCTTCCTGATCGGGATCCCGGAGCTGTTCCGGGAGTTCTCCGAGTACCGATTCCTGTTCTACGGCGTCGCCCTGATTGCGATGATGCGCTTCCGTCCGGAGGGCCTGCTGCCATCCAAGATCATTCGACGAGACCTGCATGCCATGCACGAGGAGCTCGAATCCAACAGCCTCGATGACGAACGGTCTCCGGCCGGGGTTGCGGGGTAACCGGGATGGCACTCCTCGAAGTCACCCAGATCACCAAGCGGTTCGGCGGCCTCAGCGCGGTCCGCCAGCTGGACTTCTCCGTGGAGCCGGGCGCCATCGTCAGCGTCATCGGGCCCAATGGCGCAGGCAAAACCACGTTCTTCAACTGCATCGCCGGTTTCTACCGTCCTGAGGAAGGCCAGATCGTCTTCGACGGGACGACGATCAAGGGGCTGCGGAGAGATCAGATTGCCCATCTCGGCATCTCGCGGACGTACCAGAACATCCGTCTGTTCGCGAACATGACGGCGCTCGAGAACATCATGGTCGGCGAGCACCATCGCCTCCACGGGTCGTGGCTGGGGGCGGTCCTCAACACCGCGAAAGTGCGCGCCGAAGAAGCCGCGAACGCCGATGAGGCCCGTCGGCTACTCGAGTTCGTTGGGCTGAAGGGCAAGGGCGACATCCTCGCCGACAAGCTGCCGTACGGCGCTCAGCGTCGCCTCGAGATCGGTCGGGCCCTTGCGAACCAGCCGAAGCTCCTGCTGCTCGACGAACCGACGGCGGGCATGAACCCAGCCGAGACCGCGCAGATGACGAACTTCATCCGGTCCTTGCGTGACGAGCTTGGGATCACCATCCTGCTGATCGAGCACCAGATGCGCGTCGTCATGGGGATCTCGGAGCGGATCACGGTGCTCGACTACGGCGAGAAGATCGCGGAAGGGACCGCCCGTGAGATCCAGACCAACGCCAAGGTCATCGAGGCTTACCTGGGCAGTGGCGGCGCCGCCGAGGTCCCGGATCTGCCCGAGGATCGTCGGCCCGAGACCTCTCCGAGCGTGAGCTGATCCATGGCAATCCTCGCCGTCGAAGATCTGCACACGTATTACGGCAGCATCCACGCCCTGAAGGGCGTTTCCTTGACGGTCGACCAGGGTGAGATCGTTGCCCTGATCGGCGCGAACGGCGCGGGCAAGACCACCACACTCAACTCGATCAGCGGCATCGTTCCGCCACGGTCGGGCCGCGTCCTCCTGGACGGAGAGGACATCACCCGCCTGTCCCCGCACAAGATCGTTATGCGTGGCGTGGTCCAGGTCCCGGAAGGCCGGCGCATGTTTGCCCGCCTGACTGTGGATGAGAATCTCAAGATGGGCGGCTACACCCTCGATAACCAGGCGGACGTCAAGGCCGGAATCGAGCGAGGGTATGCGATGTTCCCCCGGCTCAAGGAGCGGCACAGCCAGGTGTCCGGAACGCTGAGCGGCGGTGAGCAGCAGATGCTGGCCATGGCCCGCGCCCTGATGGCCCAGCCACGGATCCTGCTCCTCGACGAGCCCTCGATGGGACTTGCGCCGGTGCTGGTCGATTCGATCTTCGAGACGATCGTCCGGTTGCATGCGGAAGGGACGACGATCCTGCTGATCGAACAGAACGCCCGGATGGCACTCCAGATCGCCGACCGGGGCTACGTCATCGAAACCGGGTCGATCGCCATGAGTGACAGCGCGGCATCGCTGCGCGACGACCCGAACGTCCAGAAGGTCTACCTCGGCATCACCTGAGCCCGCACCGGTCCGCGCTGATACTCAACTGGTCAGCGCTGATCCAGCCCCCGGTGGATGTCGTAGGCCGCCCGGGCAAGCATCGCCAGGCCAATTCCGGTGACCCAGAGACCGGGGCCGTTCGTCACCAGCTGGGTCGGCTCCCGGAAGGCCAGGGCGCCGACCATCAGGAGATCGACGATCCGGACGACGAAGGCGATCCCGCCCAGCGCGGCGAGGAGCGCGTAGACGGGCCAGCGGTCAGCCTGAACCGGCCGATCCGTGGCATATGGCAGTGTGACAACGGCGATCGTCACGAGGGCGACCGCGAAGACCACGATCCCGAAGCCGTCGAACGCGTTGCCTCCGAGCTCGGGGAGTCCGTTCAGGCCGCCGACCGACCACCAGCGCAGGACACAGCCCACGAGGATGACCGCCGAGCTCAGGCCCGCGAGGATCCTGGCCCGGCCGACCGGACGGCGATGGGCGCTCATTCAGGCGCCGCGTAGACCTCTGGCCTGAGGACGCCAACGAAGCGCAGGTTTCGATACAGCTCGTTGTAGTCCAGGCCGTACCCGACCACGAACTGGTCCGGGATCGTGAAGCCCGTGTAGTCGACCGGGATCTCGACCAGACGCCGAGCGGGCTTGTCGAGGAGGGTGCAGATGCGCAGCGAGGCTGGCTTCTTGCCCCGCAGGTAGCGAACCAGGTAGTTGAGCGTCAGGCCGGTGTCGATGATGTCCTCGCAGATGAGGACCTCCTCCCCCTCGATCGTCGACGAGAGGTCCTTGAGGATTCGGACCAGGCCCGAGGATTCCGTGCTCGCGCCGCCGTACGAGCTCACCTCCATCAGATCGATCCGGAGAGGCAGCGAAATGGACCGCATCAGGTCGGCCATGAACGGCAGGGAGCCCTTGAGGACGCTCACCAGGGTCAGCCGTCGGCCGGCGTAGTCGGCGCTGATCTGTTCCCCGAGTTCGAGGATCCGGGCCTGGATCTGCACCTCGTCCAGGAGCACCTCGCCGATATCGGCGTTGAGATCAGTGGAGATCGACGTCACGTTCTGGGTGCCTCCTGGGTCGAGGTCGGGTCCGGAGCCTGGCGGCTGCCGTCAGGCCCGCCGACGGCGGGCCCGGAACCGGCTGGCACGAGCATATCTGCCGTTGACGACGCGTTGCGTTTCGGTCGGCGCCGTCGAGCAGGCGGCACCGGCACAGGCTGCGCATCGGAGGCCGACAGGTCCGGTGCGGAGCCTGGACCCACCGGCAGCAGGGCGATCTCGTCGACGATCGGCCCATCGAGGAGCACTCGCTCGCTGCCGATCTGACCGAGCGTTCCGGACAGCGAATCAGCCAGGGCGAGCCTGCCGTATTTGAGCATGATGGCCCGGAAATCGCGTGCGTAGAACAACTTGATCCGGATCGCCGGGTACAGATCGCGGAGCCGGCGCAGCTTGCGATTCTTCTTGCGCACGAGCCGCTGCTTCAAGGTGGTCATCTCGAGATAGAGGTCGAGTTCCGGCAGGTAGAAGTCCGGGGAGAAGCTCTCGACGACCGCGCCTTCGAGGTTCAAGAGGATGGGGAATGTCCGCGGCTCGTATTCCCAGCGGACCGTGTAGAAGTCCAGGATCCTGGCCATCTCCGCCTCGCTGGCATGGGCGAACGATGGCCACGGGCGGCCGAACGAATCGATCCGGCTGGCCTGGGGACTGACGGGCGGATCCACGGCGAGATCCTCAGTCGTCGTCACCAACGACGTCCACGATCGACCGACCAGGCGGCGCGGGATGACCGCCCACTGCCGTGGAGCCGCTCCACGAGCCCACGAGTATCGCCTCGGTAGGAATCCAGGAATTGACGCATGGCGCGTACATCCGCGTAGGAGATGGCCGGCGGTGAGGCCGAGTGACCATCGACGGGGGCCGCAGTCGACGCCGGCGCGGTTTCAATCTCCGACCCGGACACGACGAACTCGAGGCTCGAACTGCCGCAGCCCGAGCACTCCAACTGAACGAAGGTCAGGTCATCCCGGCGGGCAAGGAGCCGCATCCGATCGGCGGGGACGGGCTCGTCGCAGACGGTGCAGGTCATCCCGTCCGGGAGCGCGCGCTGTTGGTCGCGGGGATCCATCCACGCGGAGTGTAGCGGGTCGGGTCCCCGATGGCGAACGCTACCTTGCCTTGTCAGCAGATACCCCCGGGGGGTATCATCGACCTACCTTCCGCCACGTCCCGGCGGTCTCCACGGAGTCTGCACGAAGACCGATGCCCACCACCCAGGCGCACGTAAACGACCACGGAACCGGCGACACGTTTCGCCACAGCTACTCAAAGGACAAGGCGCAACTCGTCAGGCGTCTGGCTCGGATCGAGGGCCAGGTCCGGGGCATCGCCCGGATGATCGAGCGCGAGGAGTACTGCGTGGACATCCTCCAGCAGACGTCGGCGCTGCGGGCGGCGGTCGATTCGCTGGCAATCCTCGTCCTCGAGGATCATGTTCAGGGCTGCGTCAGGAGTGCGGCCCAACGCGGCGAGGCTGATCGTTACGTGGATGAAGTCGTCGATGTCGTGCGGCGGACGTTGGGCCGCCCCGTCAGGGGAAGCGGCAAGGGCTGAACTCGCGTCGACCCTCGTGGGAGCGCGTCCGCCGGGACCCGAGACCGAGTTATCCACCGCTGGATGGTCGATTCCTGCGTTTGTCGTGGATAACCCCGTTGACTCCGGCGCGCGCGGCGCCTACCGTCCGGCATCCGCACCGAAACGGCATCGGGGAGCGAGCTGCATGAGGGGTCCGGGGAAACCCGGCCACGAACCGACCGCAGCTCGAGAGACCGGGGCCGTGGCGCGAAGCAAACGGCGTCGCCGGGGGCGGCTCTCGAGGCGGCTTAGGACCCAAACCGGGGAGAGTTGCCTGGACGTCCCGCGAGATCCGCTCCCGACGCGCGTCGATGGCCTGCCCGCCCTCCCATCCGCGTATGACGCTGCGCTCCAGCCGGCGCTCGACGCCCTCGAGCCCCATGGCCTGACGATCGGCGCGGAGCAGCGGGAAGCCATGGAAACGCACATCCGGCTGCTGCTGGCATGGACCGAGGCGATCAACCTGACCGCCATCACCGATCCGGAGCTGATCGCCCGCCAGCACGTGGCTGACGCACTGGCCGCGATCCCGATCCTGCACGCCGGTCCGCTCGCGACGCTGCTTGACGTCGGGAGCGGCGGTGGCTTTCCAGGACTGCCCTTGGCGATCTGCCTGCCCTCGACGCGCGTCACACTGGTCGAGTCGGTCCGCAAGAAGGCGGCGTTCCTCGACGTCGCGGTCCGTGCCACCGGTCTGTCGAATCGCGTGACCGTGGTGCCGGAGCGCGCCGAGATGCTGGCTCCGGGACGCTGGGACGTCGTCACGGCGCGAGCGGTCGGCAGCCTGGCCGACCTGATCGAGGTGGGATTGCCGCTCCTCGGAGTCGGCGGCCAATTGGCGGTCTGGAAGCGCGGAGACCTCGCGAACGAACTCGCCACGGCCGGAACGGCGGCACGCACGCTCGGAGGCACCACCCCTGCATGGCACCCGTATCCCGACGACGTCGCCGGCGCGGTTGGCCTCGCCGGCCACGGTATCGTCATCGTGAGGAAGATCGCCCCGTCGCCTGCGGGATACCCGCGCGATCCCGCGGTGCGCAAGCGCCGGATCTGGTGACCGGCGCCCCTGCTACGCTGGCGCCTCATGCGATTCGCGGTCTTCTCGGACATCCATGCCAACCTCGTTGCCCTAGAGGCGGTGATCCGAACGGCAGGCACGATTGATGGTGTCTGGCACCTCGGGGATGTCGTCGGCTACGGGCCCGACCCGAACGGGACCGTCGAGCGTCTTCGCTCGATCGGGGCGGTCGGAGTGCTGGGCAACCACGACGCCGCGGCGATCGGCGGGGCCGAGATCGAATGGTTCAATCCGGATGCCCGCCGGGCCATGGAGTGGACCCGGACGGCGATCAACGAGACCACGCGAACCTGGCTGGCCGCCCTTCCCGTGACTGCCGTGCTCGGCGACATCACCCTGGTTCACGGCAGCCCGCGCGACCCGACCTGGGAATACGTGACGTCCGTTCCTGTCGCGAGGACCAATCTGTCCGTTCTTGGGACGCGGATTGGCCTGCACGGCCATACCCATATGGCCGCAGCCTGGCTCGAGGAGGACGGTTCGATCGATGCCCTCAGCCCCGGCGATCAATCCGTCCTGGAACTGCGGGGGCGGCGCGTCCTGGCGAACCCGGGAAGCGTCGGCCAACCGCGAGACGGAAACCCCGCGGCCTCCTTCATGATTCTGGACACCTCGGCGGACACCATCACCTGGCATCGAGCGACCTACGACTTCGCGATGGTCCAGGACGCGATGCGCGCTGAGGGGCTGCCGTCGAACCTCATCGCGCGCCTGGCCGTCGGGCATTGAGCAGGTTCCGACCATGATCGGTGGCCGCCAGCCGCTGAGGGGTCGCAAGCTCGGCGATCGGCGCATTCGTGTCGAGCGACCCCACGCCGCCTACTTCCGCTGGAGCGGCAAGGGCGTCATGACGGCCAGGGCCTCGGCGAGTACGCCCACGACCGGGATTGGCCGGGTCATGGCCGAAGTCCGGCGGGCCCTGCTGGGTCGCCCGCTGGCCTCCGAGGAGGAGCTCGGGGAGCGCCTGTCCAAGAAGAAAGCCCTCGCGATCTTCAGTTCGGACGCGATCTCGTCGTCCGCCTACGCCACGGAGGAGGTCCTGCGGGTCCTGATCCTGGGAGGTGCTGCAGCTCTCACGCTCGGCCTCGAAGTATCGATCGCGATCTCGGTCCTCCTGGTGGCGGTGGCCATCAGCTATCGCCAGGTCTGCATCGCGTACCCGACGGGCGGCGGATCCTACTCCGTCTCAAAGCGCAACTTTGGCCGGAACGCATCCCTGATCGCCGCTTCGGCACTCCTCATCGACTACGTCATGACCGTGGCCGTATCGACGACATCCGCTGTCGAACAGATCACGTCGGCGCTCCCGGAGCTCATCGATGAGCGGGTCATCATCGGCGTCGTCGGGGTCGTCCTGATCACCATCGGCAACCTGCGCGGGCTTCGCGAGGCGGGCAACATCTTTGCCATTCCCACGTACTTGTTCCTCGGGTCGGCACTCCTCATGATCGCCATCGGAACCGTCCGGATCATTGCCGGCGGCGAGCACGCGCAGTTCTCACCGGAAGTCATCGCCCAGACCGGCAAGATCCCGGAGAACGTCGGGATCCTCCTGCTCCTGCGCGCGTTCGCCGCGGGTGCGGTGGCCCTGACCGGCACGGAGGCCATCGCGACCGGCGTACCCGCCTTTCAGCCGCCGGAAGCGAAGAACGCGGCCTCCACGCTCGGCGCGATGGCCATCATCCTCGGGGTCCTGTTCATCGGGATCACCTTCCTGGCCGTGAACTTCGGGATCACGCACCTGGAGCTCCCGGAGCAGCGCACTGTCATCAGCCAGGTCGCTGGTCGGGTGTACGGCGAGGGCTCGATCCCCTTCTATCTATTCCAGGCATTCACGGCCCTGCTCCTCTTCCTCGCCGCCAACACGAGCTTCAATGCGTTCCCCCGACTGCTCGCGATCCTCGCCGGCGACTCGCACATGCCGCGCCAGTTCGGCCTGCGCGGGGACCGACTGGCGTTCTCGTACGGGATCATCGTGCTGGCGGCAGTCGCCTGTTCCCTCATCGTCCTGTCCGGTGGCGAGACGCACCTCCTCATCCCGCTCTACGCCGTCGGCGTCTTCATCGACTTCACGATCAGCCAGGCCGGCATGATCCGCCACTGGTTGCGGGAACGCCCACCCGGCTGGCAGCGCCGGCTGGCGATCAACGCCTTTGGGTGCGTGCTCACGGCGACGGTGGCCGTCGTCGTCGCCATTGCCAAGGCCCCGGCCTCGCTGCTCGTGCTGGCCCTGATCCCGTGCCTCGTTGCGGGGATGCTGTTCATCCGGCGCCAATACGAAGGTCAGGCAACGGAACTGCTGGTCGCCGACGATGTCGTGTTCGCCGGTCCGAACCGGGAGCAACGGGTGGTCGTGCCCGTCAACGGCATCAACCGAACCGTCATCCAGGCAGTGACGTTCGCTCGAACGATCGCGACCGACGTCAGGGCCGTCTATGTGACCACCGACCTGGAGGATGCGGAGGCCATGCGCCACCGCTGGGAGCGGCAGGTCCCCGGCGTCCCGCTCGTGATCGTCGAGTCGCCCTACCGGGCCATCGTCGAGCCGATCGTCGCTTACCTCGACGTCCTGGCCGAGAGCTGGCCGCCGGATCGAGAGGCTCCTGTCACGATCGTGGTGCTGCCCGAATACGTCGCCAAGCACTGGTTCGACCGGCTGCTGTATAACCAGACCGCCAAACGACTCAAGGCGGCCATCGTCGGCCGCGAACACACCGTCATCGCCGACGTCCCATACCGCCGCGATCACTGATCGGGCGCCCCGGCGTCTGGCACCGAGCCAACAGGGAGCACGATGATCGGAGGCAGGCGGCCCATCCGCGGCCGCAAGTTGGCAGACCGGCGCGTCAAGGTTGCGCGGCCGCATTCGCCGTACTTCCGGTACACGGGCCCTGGCCAGCTCATCGCGAAGGCGGCGGCAAGCGGGCCCACGACGCCGGGCGGCCGGTTCTTCGCGCAGGTCCGCGGAGTGCTGTTCGGCCGACCGCTGGCACTCGAGGAAGAGGCCGGCGAACGCCTGCCGAAAAAGCAGGCCCTGGCCATCTTCAGCTCCGATGCGATCTCGTCATCGGCGTACGCGACCGAGGAGATTCTCCGCGTCCTCGTCCTCGCCGGCTCTGGGGCGATCCTGATCTCGATCGAGATCGCCATCGCAATCTCCCTCCTGCTGGCCGTCGTGGCCCTGTCGTACCGGCAGGTCTGTCGCGCCTATCCGAATGGCGGAGGGGCCTACGCGGTCGCCAAGGAGAACATCGGGGCGATCGCCTCCCTGGTGGCAGCGGCTGCCCTGTTGATCGACTACGTCATGACGGTGGCAGTGTCCACAGCTTCCGCGATCGCGCAGACCTACTCGGTCTTTCCCGACCTCTTTGGCATCCGGGTCGAGATCGCGGTCGTCGCCATCGCGCTGATCACCATCGCCAACCTCCGCGGACTCCGTGAGTCGGGCAACATCTTTGCGGTCCCGACCTATCTGTTCCTCGGGCTGGCGCTCCTGATGGTCGCGATGGGCGTCTTCAGGGTCGTCACCGGAACAGCGGTTGACGTCGTCCAGCAGGATGCCGTGGCCTTCGGCACCCACGACATGGGCCTCTTCCTCCTGCTCAAGGCATTCGCCTCCGGATCAGTGGCCCTGACGGGCACCGAAGCGATCGCCAACGGTGTGCCGGCGTTCAAACCCCCGGAGTCGAAGAACGCCTCGAGCACCTTGATCGTGATGGCGGTCCTCCTGGCGATCCTCTTCCTCGGGATGACGGTGGTTGCCGACGGGTTCGGGGTCCTGCCGACCGAGGAGGGCGGCCGGACCGTGGTCGCGCTGGTCGCGGCCGTGGTGTTCGGAGCCGGGTCCCCGCTGTTCTATGCGTTTCAGGGCGCCACCGCGCTGATCCTGTTCCTGGCCGCCAACACCAGCTTCAACGCGTTCCCCCGCCTCGCGGCGCTGCTCGCTGAAGACGGCTACATGCCGCGCCAGTTCAGCTATCGCGGGGATCGCCTGGCGTTCTCGTGGGGGATCATCCTGCTGGCTGCTGTTGCCGCCCTGCTGTTGGCGGCGTTCGGGGGAGATACGCACGCCCTGATCCCGCTCTACTCGGTGGGCGTGTTCGTCTGTTTCACCCTCTCCCAGGGTGGGATGGTCCGCCACTGGCTGAACGAAAGGTCGTCGGGCTGGGTCTGGCGGGCATCGATCAACGCGATTGGCGCAGTCCTGACGTTCGTCGTGCTGATCGTCGTCGCAAGCGTGAAGTTCCTCGATGGAGCGTGGCTCGTCGTCATTCTGATCCCGCTCCTGGTGTCGGTGATGCTGTTCATCCACCGCCAGTACGCGCGGAGCGCACGCGAATTGGCGGTCCGCGCCGACTACGTGGCCCACCCCCCGGTCCGGGAGGAGCGCGTGGTCGTCCCGGTGGCTGGGATCAACCGGGCCGTGATCCAGGCCGTCAACGTCGGCCGGGCGATCGCCGATGACGTGCGGGCGGTCTTCATCGTCGATGATCCCGAGCGCATGGAGCCGTTCCGGCAGGCCTGGGAGAGCCAGGTTCCCGGCATCCCGCTGGTCGTCATCGAATCGCCCTACCGGGCCCTTGCCGCGCCCCTCCTCGCCTACCTCGACGTCCTCGACCGCGCCTGGCCGCCCGACCGGCCGACGCCGATCACGTTCGTCGTGATCCCTGAATACGTGGCCAAGAGTTGGTGGGAGCGGATCCTCTACAACCAGTCGGCCCGGCGACTACGGACACTGCTGCTCGGGCGACCCGCGACGGTCGTCGTCAACGTGCCCTACCGGCGGGAGGACCGCGGGGCCTTCGAGTCGAGGATCCCCGAGGCTCCGGGCTCTCGTCCCCCACGCAGGGGCTAGAAGTGCGGAGCGGGCCGGGGCGCGGCCCGGTCTGCTGGATCGCGCGGTGCCTCGTCGCCGGCGTAGCCGCTCACGGTGGTATCGTGACCGCCGCCGAGGCCCATCCAAGGCCCCGAAACAAGCGGGTCCATCGTCCCGCTAGATCCAGAGGCGGTTGAGCAGCCCGGTGTCCGAGATCCAGGTCCCACCCTTCCAGCACGCGCTCATCGCGCTCGCCGGAGACTCCAGCGACGCCCGCATCGTCCGTCTCGTCGCCGAGATCGCGCGCCACTCCAAGGCCGACATGACCGCCGTCCACGTGGTCGAGATCGCCTGGTCACAACCGCTCGATGCTGATATCGCGGGCCGCTCCGAATCGGCCCAGCAGATCCTCGACCTGGCTGAGGCCGTTGCCGAGCAGTCGAAGGTCACCCTGGACCCGGTGCTGCTCCAGGCGAGAGACGTCGGAGCGGCGCTCGTGGACGAGGCGATTGAGCGTTCGGCCGATCTGCTGGTTCTTGGCCTGCCCTATCGGACGCGCTTCGGGGGAGACTTTGCCATCGGCCGGACCATTCCATATGTCCTGAAGAACGCTCCGTGCGCGGTCTGGGTCGTGCGAGAGCCCATCAGTGAGGGATCAGCGTGAAGATTGTCATTGTCGGCGCCGGCCGCGTCGGCGCCGTACTTGCGGAGACCTACGATGCCGCCGGTCATGACGTCATCATCCTCGACGAGTCCGCAAGGGCCTTCGACCGCCTGCCAGCCGAGTTCCGCGGCACTGCCGTTCGCGGCGACGGGACCGATGAAGACTCGCTCCTGCGCGCGGGTGCGGCCGATGCGGACGTCTTCCTGGCCCTGACCCAGGGGGACAACCGGAATGTCATGGCCTGCCAGGTGGCGACCGAGAAGTTCGGGATCACGAATGTGATCGCGAAGATCAACGACCCGGTCCGCGCTGCTGCCTATGCAGATCTCGGGCTGGCCGTTCTGTGCCGGACCACGATGCAGACTGAGGCGGTGACGGCCTATCTCGGTCTCGGGTCGCTGGGCGTCCCCGGTGTCATCGCTCCAACCGGCACGCATCACGGTGGTGCCCAACACGACCCGCTGGCTGAAACCGTCGACGCCGGCGCCGCCGGCCAGGAGGCCTGACCATGTTCGTCCTCGTCGTGGGCGGCGGCAAGGTCGGCTACTACCTCGCCAAGGAACTTATCGAGAGCAGTCACGAAGTCGTCGTCATGGAGAAGGACCGCGCTCGCGCGGAGCAGATCGCCGACGAGATCGGATCGGTGGTGGTGGCCCACGACGGCTGCGAGGGAAAGTACCTCGGCGATGCGGGCTGCGCTCGGGCGGATATCGTCGCGGCCGTGACCGGGGATGACGAGGACAACCTGGTCATCTGCCAGATGGCGAAGCATCACTTCGACGTTCCGCGGACGATCGCCCGGGTCAACAACCCCAAGAACGAAGCGCTCTTCCGGCACCTTGGCGTGGACGAGATCATCAGCCCGACCCGGATGATCCTCGGTTCGATCGAGCAGGACATCCCGGTCCATGAGTTGCTCCACCTGGCGGCACTCGGGGAGAGCGAACTCGAGATCATCGAGGCGCACCTCCAGGAGGGATCACCGGCCATCGGTCGAGCCGTCGCGGATGTCACGATGCCCGAGGGATGTTCGCTCTTCGCCGTCATCCGCAACGGTGTCGCAACTCCGCTCACTCCGGAGACCGTGCTGCAGGTCGGCGACAAGGTGATCGCCATCGGCCCGGCCGAGTGCGAGGTCATGCTCCACCAGCAACTCATCGGCGCCGACACCGAGTTCGCCGGCACCTGAACGGGTACGCGCCCGGCGCACAGGAGCTGCGAAGAATCAAGAAAACGCAACCTACCAGATACTTGACAATGGTATTGTCAGGTTTCTAGGATCTGTGGGGTCCGGCCATGGTGGTCAGGGCTCGCTGCCGACAGCGGTGGCGCGGGCAGGAAGCAAGGTTGTACAGGAGGTGCCACGAAATGGTGATCGTGCGCCGAACCTCGCCCTCCGGCGAGTTGACCACACTCCGCCCGGCGCAGCCTCCGGACCCCGCAGGCGGGAGCGGCTGGTGTCGGAGCCCGTCCGGGTGAGCATCGGCCGGGGCGATTCGCGCGACCCCAAGCGACCCGTCTACGTCATCAGCGTGGCGGCGAGCATCGTCAGCGTCCACCCGCGAACGCTTCGGATCTACGAGGATGCCGGGCTCGTCTGTCCGGCACGGACACCGACCAACATCCGTCTCTACTCCGAAATCGACATACGACGGGTCATGTGGATCCGCCACCTGACCCAGAACCTCGGCGTCAATCTGGCCGGGGTCCGGATCCTGTTCGAACTCGAGGAACGCCTCGGAACCAGGATTCTCGAACGCCTCTATGACGAAGGGGTGGATGCCGCTGACGCCGCGAAATCGGCCGATGAGGCGCCCGAGCCCTCCGCCTCCACCGCATGACGAGTGGCCGGCGGGTCGCCCAGCGGCCCGCTGATCCCTTCAACCCACGCAACCAGTCAAACAACCACCGAAACAGGAGAATCTGATGGCCAAGCGACCATCCACCCGGAAGACCGAGCCGACTGAGCCGGTCATTCAAGACCTGCCGCTCGTCGCCCTGCGCGAAACCGTCATCTTCCCGGAGATGATCGTGCCGCTCCAGGTGGGTCGGGACAAAAGCGTCGCCGCGCTGAACGCCGCGGTCGAGGCATCCAGCGCGATCGTCCTGGTCACCCAGCGTCAGGCCGATCAGGAGGACATCAGCGAGGCTTCCGAGCTCTACGAGGTCGGCACACTGGCCAAGATCGCCCAGGTCGTCCAACTCCAGGACGGTACCGTACGGGCCATCGTCCAGGGCCAGACTCGGGTCCGGCTCCATGGCTTCTCGCAGTCCGATCCGTACCTCCGCGGCTCGATCGAGGAGCTCCACGACACGACGCCCGCCAACGTCGAGATCCAGGCGTTGATGCGCTCGGTCCAGGCCCAGGTGGAGCAGTACGTTCAGTCCGGCGCACCCGTGCCGCCTGAGGCCGCCGTCGCAGCCAAGAACATCACCGAGCCCGGGCTGCTCGCCGACATGACCGCCTACAGCCCGGACATGTCCACCGAGCAGCGCCAGGAGCTCCTTGAGACGGTCGATATCGTCGCCCGACTGAAGTTGGTCTCGACCTTCCTGGCCCATCAGATCGAGATCCTCGAGCTGAAGGGCAAGATCCAGTCCGAAGTCAAGTCCGAGATGGACAAGACCCAGCGCGAGTACATCCTGCGCGAGCAGCTCAAGGCCATCCAGCGTGAGCTCGGTGAGGAAGATCCCCAGCAGGCCGAGGTCAGCGAGCTGCGCGACAAGGTCGAGGCATCGGGGATGCCCGACGAAGTCAAGACGAGGGCGCTCAAGGAAGTCGACCGGATGGCGCGGATCCCGTCCGCCTCGCCCGAAGTCGGCGTCATTCGAACCTACGTGGACTGGCTCGTGAGCCTTCCCTGGAATGAGACGACCGAGGATCGCTACGACCTCAAGGAGGCCGCGGCGATCCTGGATGAGGACCACTACGGTCTCGGCAAGGTCAAGGATCGAATCCTCGAGTACCTCGCGGTCCGGTCCCTGGCCGACACGATCAAGAGTCCGATCCTCGCCCTGATCGGTCCGCCCGGCGTCGGCAAGACGTCGCTTGGCAAGAGCGTGGCCCGCGCGATGGGCCGCAAGTTCGTCCGGATGAGCCTTGGTGGCATCCACGACGAGGCGGAGATTCGCGGCCATCGCCGAACCTACATCGGAGCCCTGCCGGGTCGGATCATCCAGAACGTCAAGACCGCCGGTACGAACAACCCGGTCTTCATGCTCGACGAGATCGACAAGATCGGCATGGACTTCCGGGGCGATCCGTCGT
>JBDTOF010000004.1:0-2545 GCA_039933375.1 Chloroflexota bacterium | reverse complement strand
TCGGCCGTCCCCGGAAGCGTCGCCTCGATCTCCGACCATGGCCGGCCCTTCGCCAGTTCCTCGCCCAGGCGGTGATTGCGGGAAAGACGCGAGCCGCAGGTGGCGACGACATCGCCGAGGCCGGCCAGGCCGGCAAACGTCAACGGGTTGGCGCCCGCGGCGATCCCCAGCCGCATCATCTCGGCCAGCCCGCGCGTGACGAGCCCGGCCTTGCCGTTGTCCCCGAAGCCGAGCCCATCTGCGGCGCCGGCCGCAATCGCAACGACGTTCTTCAACGCTCCGCACAGCTCGACGCCGAGCACGTCGGTGTTGGTGTAGAGCCGGAACTCCCGCCGCGCCAGGCGAGCCACGATGCGTTCGGCGAGCACCTCGTCGCTGGCAGCCACGACCGCCGAGGCCGGCAGACCGCGGGCGATCTCGAGGGCCAGGTTTGGTCCCGAGAGAACCGCGATCCGACGCGGATCGATCCCAGCCGCGTCAGCGATCACCTCGGACATTCGAAGCAGGGTGCCCGTCTCAAGCCCCTTGACCACCGAAAGGACGTCGGCGGTGGGCGCGATGTGCGCGGCCACCGCGCCGGTCATCTCGCGCAGGTGCGTTGACGGGACGGCCAGGATCACGAGCTCCGCTGATCCGAGGACGCTCGGATCAGCGGTGGGAACAACCGCATCTGGCAGATCGATGCCGGGCAGGCGTCGTTCGTTCCGCCGCTCGCTCGTCAGGCGGGCGGCCGTCTCGCTGGAGTGGCAGAGCAGACTGACCGGCTCCGAGCGCGCGATGAGCAGGGCGAGCGTCGTGCCCCAGGCACCGCTCCCAACGACCGCGACAAGCGGCTGCGTCACCCGTGATCCTCCGTCAGGCGCGCCAGGTCATCGATCGGACCCTGTCGCCGAACGCGGGGCACGCGGAGCCTGCTTCCGTGGTGCCGGGCGGGTGCCCGCGGCAGTGGTCTTGCGCTCCGTCCGACGCTTGGCCTTGCGTTCCACCTTGATCCCCGCCCGCTCCCGGAAGACGAGGCGGATCGGCGTCCCGAGGAACCCGAAGCTGTCACGCAGACGGTTCTCCAGGTAGCGCTGATAGCTGAAGTGGACGGACGCGGCCTCGCGGGCGAAGAAGACGAAGGTCGGAGGTGCCACTGCGGCCTGAGTCGCGTAGAAGAGCTTGGGTCGCTTGCCCTTGACCATCGGTGGCTCCTGCCGTTCGCTCGCAGCCGAGAGCAATCGGTTGAGCTCGCCCGTACCAACGCGACGGCGTCGCTCGGCCCAGACATCGACCGCGAGCTCCAGGACCTTGTTGACTCGCTGTCCGGTCAGGGCCGAGATGCTGACGACCGGCGCGAAATCCAGAAACGGCGCCTCGTGGCGGATCCATTCGACGTACTGATCGAAGGTCCTGCCGGTCTTGTCCTCGACCGCATCCCACTTGTTGACGGCGACGACGAGGCCCTTGCCCTCCTCCACGACGTAGCCGGCGATGTGCGCGTCCTGGGCGGTGAGCCCATCGATGCCATCGACCAGCAGGACTGCAACATCGCAACGGGAGATGGCCTTCAGGCTCCGGAGCGTCGAATAGCGCTCGGCGGCCGGACCTGACGCGACTTTGCCTCGGCGGCGGATCCCAGCCGTATCGATGAGGACGATCTGGGTCCTCCCCCACTCGATCTTCGTGTCGATGGCATCGCGCGTTGTTCCCGGGATGTCGCTGACGATCGTCCGCTCTTCCCCGAGCAGCGAGTTCAGGAGGCTCGATTTGCCCACGTTGGGGCGCCCGACGAAGGCGATGGCCGGGGTCGTATGCTCGCTCGAAGCCGCCAGGGCTGCGTCCCAGCGGGCTGCCTCGGCGTTCTCGCCGGCCAGCGCCTTCGCATCGGCATCGTCGTCGGCTTCCGGGTCGTCTTCACCGTCACCCACGATGAAGGGCTCGAGGCTGCCGCTCGCAACCTGGTCGGCGAAATAATCGGCCTCATCCAGACGAGCCTTGCGCGCGAGCTCGGCCTCGGATTCGGGCGGCAGGGCGATGACGACCTCATCGAGAAGATCCGCGACGCCGCGGCCGTGGTTCGCCGCGATCGCGAAGGTGTTGTCCCAACCCAGGGACCAGAACTCGGCCGCGTCGAGCTCTCGCTTCGGGTTATCCGCCTTGTTGACGGCCAGGAACAATGGCGCCGCCGCCGAGCGGAGGAGTTCCGAGGCCTCCTGGTCCGCGGGCGTCACGCCACTGATCGCATCGACCACGAAGACGATGACGTCGGCCTCGGCAATGGCCAGGCGCGCCTGGATCTGAACCTTGGCTTCGATCGGATCGTCCGGGTCGATCTCGAGACCGCCGGTATCAACCACGATGAACCGTCGCCCATTCCATTCGGCATCGCCGTACATCCGGTCCCGTGTGGTTCGCGCGCGATCCTCGACGATCGCCGCGCGGTCGCCGATGATCCGGTTGAACAGCGTGCTTTTCCCAACGTTCGGACGGCCCACGATGGCAACGACCGGCACGGCCCCGCCCAGACCTGCCACGGTCAGCCCTGTGCCACTGAAACGGGCAG
>JBDTOF010000003.1:0-4994 GCA_039933375.1 Chloroflexota bacterium | reverse complement strand
ACGAGCATCCCCGTCTCCTCGAGCGTCTCGCGGACTGCCGCCTCTGAGACCGTCTCGTCGATCTCGAGAAAACCGCCCGGCTGGGCCCACAGCCCAAGACCCGGTTCGATCCCGCGGCGAATCAGAATGACGCGGCCGTCGTCCGCTGAGGGCAGGGTCGTCACGACCAGACGCGGATTGATGTAGGCAATGTGCCCACAGGCCGGGCAATGACTGCGGTCCCGATCCTCGCCAATGAGCGGGCCGGCGCTCAGCGGCGCGCCGCAGCGCGAGCAGTAGTGGAGGGAGGCGCCGATCCAGCCCGGTACGCCGAGGCCCGACGCGATATCCGTGGAACGAGCGTCCCGACCACGATTAGCGCCGCCGAAATCCTCCGGGCGGGTCATGCCTGCAACGCCAGGACCGCGGCTGCTGCGAAGACGAGCATCCCGAGACCAGCCGCAACCAGCCAGGCCAGGCGGAACAGGCCGCGGTTGCGGTTGACCGGCATCCACGCCCAGGCGGAGCGCCAGATGCGAAGCGAGGCGTCCGCGGTCGTCAGGATCAACAGCGGCGCAGCCACGAGGATGCAGAGCTTGACGAGCGGGCTCGCAAGCGTCGAGCCGGTTTCCAGTGCCGTGATCGCGATCGCGCCGGCGACGAGCGCGATTGCCGAGATATTGATGTAGTGCGCCTGGAGCGGCGTTGGCGCGGTCTCGGGGATCGAGCGTGGCGAGGGAGCGGCACCAGCCTGGCGTTCGAGAACCGGCATGCCCGGTTCCCAGCGGGGATCATCCATCTCCCCGAGTGTACCGGGCGGGCTGCCGGACCCATATGACTCAGAGTCGTTGAGCGTCCGTCGTAGCGCCCGGAGCCACGATGTCGCCACAGGTCGGGCAATACCAACGGGCGTCCAGCGAGGTCCCGCAGGCCGAGTGGGAGAGCGATTCGTGGTCACCAACAGCGTCGCCGCCGTGGCGCGCGCCCCAATCGGCGAGGAGGCGGAGGGCGTCCGCGAGTGCTCGTCCGCTTGCCGTCAGACGGTACTCGAACCTTGGCGGGCGCTCGCTGTACGGGGACGCGACGAGCAACCCGTCCGCCTCGAGACGGCGCAGGCGCTCGGCAAGGATGTTGGGGGCGATTCCTGCCACCGCGGCTTGGATGTCACCATACCGGAGCGGCTCCCGCAAAAGCGCGTCGATGATCTGGGGGCTCCAGCGATCTCCAACCCGTGCCAACGCTGCAGCCAGCGGGGTCGGCGGCGGCGCAAGGGTGCGCGAGGGCGTGCCGTCGCGGGCGTGTGGCCGGGTGCGGGCCGGATCGACTGGCGTCATGTGAGCATGGTAGGCGGATCCATGCGACCACTTGCGGGATCCCGTACTCCGCGGTACGGTGTCACTTGCATTTCGCAAGTATGCCTGATCCGCCATCGCGACCCCGCAGACCAACAGGAGCACCCTCAACTGATGTCCCACCTCGACGATCTTTCCAGCGCCATCTCCTCGATCGCGACGACCGCATCGCCAAGCGTCGTGGGCATCGGCTCGCGACTGCGTGGTACCGGGATCGTGATCGGCGCGAACCGCGTCCTGACCAACGCCCACAACCTGCGCGGCGAGCAGGTCACAGTGACGTTTGCCGACGGACGGACTTCCCGGGGCCCCGTCAGCGGGACCGACGTGGACGGCGACCTCGCCGTGATCGAGGTGGACACTGCTGATGCTCCCGCTCTCGAGTGGTCCTCCGGCGACGCAGTGGTCGGCAGCGTCGTGTTCGGGCTTGGCGCCACGAGTGCCGGCGCGCCACGAGTGACGTTCGGCACGGTCTCCGCCCTGGCCAGGGCGTTCCGCGGACCTGGCGGGCGGCGCATTGCCGGAAGCATCGAACATACGGCCCCAATGGCACCCGGATCATCGGGAGGCCCCATCGTGGATGGGTCGGGACATCTCGTCGGCATCAACACGCACCGGATCGGCGAAGGTTTCTACCTCGCCAGGGTTGCTGACGCGAGTCTGCGCGAGCGGGTCGAAACGCTGTCCGCGGGACGCTCGGTCGAGCGCCCACGCCTCGGCATCGAGGTCGCACCCGCTCACGTGGCCCGACGCTTGCGTCGGGCTGTCGGCCTACCGGACCGCGACGGCCTGCTCGTTCGCGCAGTCGACGACGGGTCACCCGCAGCCGAAGCGGGGATCCGCGAGGGGGATCTCATTATCCGTGTCGCCGGGAGCGAAGTCGCCGATCCGGATGGACTGGTCGGCGCGATGGCCGGGGCGAAGGGCGCGATCGAGGTCGTGGTCGTGCGCGGAACGGAGGACCTGACGGTCACCGCGGATCTGGGCGGGGTCGGGCGCGCGAACTGACCCTTCAGCTCTCCTGGTTCGACGGATCGTCCATGACCATACGCGTCTGGTCGGCCCGATAGGCCACGAGGCGCTCGGCAAGCTCCGGATCCGACAGGGCGAGGATCTGGACCGCCAGGACCGCCGCATTCTCGGCATTGCCGATGGCCACCGTGGCGACCGGAATACCGCGCGGCATCTGGACGATGGACAGGAGCGAGTCGAGTCCGCCCAGGTGCTGCGTCGGGATCGGAACGCCGATGACCGGAAGCGTGGTCTTGGCGGCCAGCATCCCTGGCAGATGCGCAGCGCCGCCCGCACCCGCGATCAGGACCCGCAGCCCGCGGACCGCCGCTCCCTCCGCATATCGAAAGAGATGATCCGGGCTCCGATGGGCCGAGACGACGCGCAACTCGCACGGCACATCGAGCATCTCGAGGAGCGACGTCGCCTTCTCGAGGGTTGGGAAGTCGGATCGGCTGCCGCCGACGACACCAACGATTGGTGCTCGTTCCGTCATCACGCTTTCTCCCCTGTCTCCTCGAGCCATGTCACGCGGCCGGCTGCCTCCCGGGCGAGCGACAGGGCCGCCCCCGTGGTGTCGGCGACCGCTGTCACGTGGCCCATCTTGCGTCGCTCGAAGACACGGCGCTTGTCGTACAGGTGAATATGAACGGCGGGAAGGTCCAGCGCGTGATCGAGGCCGCTGCTTCGGGCCGGTCGCTCTGTCCCGGTGCCGAGCAGGTTCACCGTTGCGACACCACCCGCTCGCAGGTCGGGCGAGCCGAGCGGAAGACCACAGATGGCCCGGATGTGCTGCTCGAATTGACTCGTGACCACGCCCTCGATGGTCCAGTGGCCGCTGTTGTGAACCCGCGGTGCAAGCTCGTTGACCACCAGGGACCCGTCCGGCATGAGGAACAACTCGACGGTCAGAAGGCCCACCAGACCCATCCCCGTGGCCAGGTCGCCGGCCAGCGCACCGGCACGTTTTGCGACCTCGTCCGCGATCCCGGCCGGAGCGGATGACTCCACGAGAATGCCGCGATCGTGGACATTGCGGGCAACGGGGAAGGTGCTCGTGACCCCATCCACGGCACGCGCGACGATCACCGATAGTTCAGTTTCGAACGACAGCTCCCGCTCAAGAAGCAGCGGTCGGCCTGCCGCGAGCTCCTTCTCGACCATGGGTCGTGCAGCGGCGGCCTCCACGGCGTCGGCAATTCGGAGCTGGCTCCGGCCGTCATAGCCTCCCATCGATGCCTTCAGTCGCAGCGGCATCCCAAGATCGGTCAGTGCGGCCTCGAAGGCGTCCGCGCTTTCGATCTCCCGCCACGGAGCAACGGTCGCGCCATTGGCCTCCAGGAACCGGCGCTCGGCGAGGCGATCCTGGGTCAGCTTCAGGGCATAAGGGCCGGGCCGGATCGGCACGCTACCGAGGTCCAAAGCGCGAACCAGGTCGAGCGAAACGTGCTCGAGCTCGTACGTGATGACCGAGCACCCGACGGCGAGGCGGCGGGCTGCCTCCTCGTCGTCATATCGACCCACCTCCACGCGATCGGCCACGGCGGCCGCCGGGCACTCCGGATCCGGATCGAGGATCGCCACGCGATACCCGAGCGATCGAGCAGCCATGGCGAGCATTCGACCAAGCTGGCCGCCGCCGAGGATGCCGATGGTGGCCGGCGGCAGGATCGCCGGAATCCGGAACCCGAGAGCCTTGTAGACGCCGAGGATCCAGCGGGTCTTGGAATGCGTATAGCGAAGCCCGTCCACGACCGATCCCCCGGTGATCGCGGTCTTCAGCTCCGAATACTGGCGGAGCAGTTCGGGATCGTTGCGGAGCGCATCGCGGAATGCGATGTCGCGACGCGTGTCGCCGCCGGTCGGCTGGACGTGGAAGTGGATGCGGAACTCGTCTCCGTCGATCTCGACCGCACCCACCAGCATCGGCCGCGTCGGCGGCCACGGGTCCGGCCCGGGCTGCGGCTGGAAACCCAGCCCGTACAGCATGTCCACGGTGGCGGGGATCTCCGCTGGATCGGCCTCGACGGTAAGGTCAACGATGCCCTTGCCGGGCAGCCCGGGAACCGCCGTACTGCCGATGTGCTCTGCGATCAGCCCAGGGCGACGGGCGCGAACCATGGCGGCGATCCGCTCTGCGATGTCGACGGTGCGCGGATCCCATGCCGAGACGTGCGCCACGCGGCGCTCGTAGGTGAGGATCGCCAGATCGGGGAGCTGGTCTGAGGAAGTCACGAGGTGGAAGTGTAGGCTTTGGCGCATGGCAGGTGATCGGGTTCCCCGCGAGTCCGATCCCGAACTCAGCGACGAGCCGGTGGGATCCCGTGGGGCCCCCCTGCTGCCGGTCATTCTCGACGTCGATACGGGTATCGACGACAGCCTTGCCCTGCTCTATGCGCGCGCATCGCCCGAGATAGCAATCGTCGCGGTCACGTGCGTGGCGGGGAACGTCGGCGCTGCGGAGGTCGCCCGGAACACGCGGGCCGTGCTGGAACTGGCCGGCCGCGGCGAGATGCGGGTTGCGCTTGGCGCCGATCGACCGCTCGTCAAGCCGCTCGAGACAGCCGAGGAAACACACGGACCTGAGGGCATCGGTCATGCCACGCTTCCCGATCCCGCTGGCGCGCTTGATGAACTTGATGCGCCGAGTCG
>JBDTOF010000002.1:0-5628 GCA_039933375.1 Chloroflexota bacterium | reverse complement strand
GCGATCGGCAATCCGGCCAGGATCGTCGGCATGGCCAATGTCTTCGAAGCCACGTTCCGCGTGGCGATCTTCGATCGCCCGGATCCGACCTCCGGCCTGGACCCACTCGGTGATCAGGTCGTGATGGCAACCTGCGGTACCGGTTGCTGGGGAACGTTCGACGTGACCCTGCCGTACAGGGTTACGTCAGCCGGATGGGGTGTACTGCGGGTCTACGATCTATCTGCGAAAGATGGATCGCCAGAGAACGTGACCGATTACCCGGTCTGGCTCACGCCGGGGCGTTGATCAGCCGCCGGACACGGCCGGAATGATGTAGACATCGGCGCCAGGTGAAATAGGGGAGTCGAGGCCAGCCCGCTTACCATCGACGAAGACATTGAGATGCGTTCTAAGAGCGGGACCAGAGTCGATGAGTCGGTCGCGGATCCCGGGAACCGTCCGATCGAGGTCGTGGATGACGTCTCCAACCGTGGCCCCGCGGGCCACCATGCGGCGTGCTGCCCCGGTGAACAGCGCGACCAGCGATCGCGGCAGATGAACGACGACAGGGGCGCCGTCATCGGAATCAGCTGACAACGACCGCCTCTACGGACCAGATGGGCGGCAGGTTATCCGCCACGAGCGACCAAGTCCGACCCTCGTCGACGCTGCCGTAGACCTGCCCAGTGCTGGTCCCGAAGTAGACGCCAACGGGATCAAGGTGGTCCACCGCCATCGCCTCGCGGAGGACACCGAGATAGGCCCCGTTCTGGGGCAGGCCATCACCGGCCCGGATCCACGAGTCGCCCCCGTCATGCGTCCGCCAGACGGCAGTACTGGCCCCGGGCATGTACCGCCCCTGATCGGGTGCGGTCAGCGGAATCGTCCAGACGGTCAGGGGATCGCGCGGATGGGTTGTCATCGGAAAGCCGAATTCCGACGGCAGCCCCTCGGTGATCTCATCCCAGGTCTCGCCCCCGTTCGAAGATCGGTAGACGCCGCAGTGATTCTGCTGATACAGGTGCTCGCCACCGTCAGCGGCCATGACCAGCTTGTGAACGCACTGTCCGAAGTCCGGGTATTGGACCGGCGCGAAATCGGCGCGCACCCCGGAGTTTCGTGTATGCCACGAGACCCCGCCGTCGCGGGTCTCGAAGGCACCCGCGGCCGAGATGCCGACCCACATGCGGTTTCGGTCGGTGGGGTGGGGGACGATCGAGTGGAGGATCAGGCCTCCATTCCCGGGTTGCCATGCGGCGCGGGTCGGGTGGTCGGTGAGCCCCGCAACGTGGGTCCAGGTCTGGCCCTTGTCTTCGCTCCGGAACAAACCGGCCGGCTCGACGCCGGCGTAGATGGTCCCGTGGGCCGCCGTGACGTTCCAGATGGTGGTCAGCTTCGGTCCATCGTCGCCGTAGGTCAGTCCGTCGCTGGAGTGTGACCAGGTCTCACCAAGATCCTCGCTTCGCCAGACCGCTGCGCCGTACCAGGGGCTCGCCGCACCTGCGAGCAGGGCGCCGGTTTCCGGCTCAACGGAGATGTCATGGACCGGCCAGCCCTCGCACAGCGGGCCACGCAGGTCCCATTTGTTCCGCCTCGGCGTTCCGTCGAGAATGAAGGCGCCCTTGGGCGTTCCAATGAGCAGGGAGAGTCGCGTCGGCATCCGTCCTCCAGGTTGTGCGTCAGGAGACTCTACCCGACAGCGCACCCGTGAGCGAGCGCGCAGGTCATCGATTTGGCTCTTCCTTGCACGTCTATGATCGACGGGACGGAGGCTTTGATCGTTGGCCGACGTGCCAGAGCAAGGGAGTGTCGTGAGCGATCGTGTTCTCGAGATGCGCCTGGTGGTGACGGCGCCCGATTACGAGGCGGCGTTGGCGTTCTACCGCGACGTGGTCGGCATGAAGGAGCTCGGTGCCTTTGCGTCCCCCGGAGGCCACGTGACCATCCTTGATGCCGGCAGGGCAACACTCGAGATCGCGGATCCCGCACACGCCGCCTACGTGGACGATGTCGAGGTCGGACGGCGGGTGGCTGGCCGCATTCGGGTCGCAATCCAGGTTTCCGACGCCCGATCTGCCACCGATCTGGCTCAGGCTGCCGGCGCCGAACTCATCGCGGCCCCAACGAAGACACCATGGGGCTCGCTCAACGCACGACTCAATGGACCGGGTGGCCTCCAGTTGACCTTCTTCGAGCAGCCCGAGCCGGAATTCTGAGCGCCATGGCCGTGAGGCATTCGACGCGATCAGGCCAGGATTCCCAGCGGTCATGAACCGTGGAAGCCTCAACGCTTTTCGACGCAGGTTCGGCGGGGAGTTGGTCGCGCCAGCCGATGAGGGCTATGACGACGCTCGACGCATCTGGAACGCGATGTTCGATCGTCACCCGGCGCTGATCGTGCGACCCGTGGATGCAGCCGACGTGGCCGCTGCGATCAAGTTCGCGCGTGAGTCGGATCTGCCGATCGCCGTCCGCTCGGGTGGCCACAGCGCTTCTGGCCATTCGACCTGCGATGACGGCCTCGTGATCGACCTGTCTGCGATGCGGGGGGTCAACATCGATTCGGATCACCGGACAGCACGCGTCAATGGGGGCGCGTTGCTGCGGGAGCTCGACGTTGCTGCCCAGGCGTATGGCCTGGTCTGCCCAGTCGGCGTCGTGGGGCACACCGGAGTCGCTGGCCTCACGCTCGGAGGCGGGTTCGGGCGGCTCCAGCGTCGGTGGGGTTTGACGATCGACAGCGTTCGCTCCGTCGAGCTCGTCACCGCCGACGGAGACCTGGTTCGATCAAGCGAGTCCGAGCACCCCGATCTGTTCTGGGGTATGCGTGGAGCGGGGGCGAACTTCGGGGTCGCGACCAGCTTTGAGTTCGACCTTCACCCGTTCGATGGCGGCCTGACTCGTGGGGTTCGCCTCTACGACGCACGCGATGCCGTCGAAGTCTGGCCGTTGGTGCGGCAGTTCGCGGCGATTGCGCCCGACCACCTGTCGTTGACGATGGGATTGGGCCGAGCAGAACCCGCATCTGACTATCCGGAGTCCGTCGCCGGAAGGCCGATCTTCATCGTCGCGTTCAACCACTGTGGGGATGCGTCCACCGTTGAAGCCGACACCGCATCGCTCCGTGCAGGGCCGAAACCGGTATCGGAATCGATCAAGCAAGCGCGGTACCTCGACATCCAGGCGGCCAACGACGATGCGATGGGCTGGGGTCACCGCTTCGACATCATGGGCGCGTTTGCCGACGATCTTCGACCAGCGACCATTGAAGCGCTGGTTGAACACGTCGCCGGGGCGCCGCCGGAGGCGTCCTTCGGAATCACCGTCCAGGGCGGCGCCATTTCACGGGTGGATGACGATGCCACGGCCTTCACCGGGCGGACGGCGTCCCTGGATGTGAGCGCGGACGCGGGCTGGGATGACCCGACGGACGACAAGAAGCAGATCGCGTGGATCCGTCGTGCGATGGCGATCGTCAAACCCGACACGGTGCCGGGCCGCTATGTCAACGAGATCGCTGATACCGGGCTCGAGGAGACGCGCGCCACCTATGGGGACGCCACCTACGAGCGCCTCGCCGCACTCAAGCGCGACTGGGATCCGACCAACGTGTTCCGGCTGAACCACAACGTCGAGCCATAGCGCGAAGACCTACGGGGACTTGTTTCCGCCATGCCTGACTGGCCGGTTGCCGCCGTCGCGTGACGTCTGAACCGGGCGCCGGACCTCGGTTGGTCGGTGCCAGCGCAACGGCTTGGTCGGTTCGCGGACGATCTCGCCCTTCGCCTCAAGATCGAGCTGCACGGCCTTGGCCCACCAGCCGACCTTGGCACCACCTGGATAGAGGTCGGCGGGGAGATTCGGCTGGACCGCTGCGCGCATCTGGCCCTCGCTGAGCCCGGGCGGCGCCGAGGGAAGTGCCGCAAGCAACGCATCGCGCATCGCGCCATACATGGCGGCGTCCACATTCACCCCCGTCCCCGGGTGGTTGACGTTCTCGATTCGTACGCGCCCAGCGCTGCTTGCGCCTTTACGTTCGGTCATGCGGTTCTCATGATGCGAGAGTACTCCCCCTTGCGATTCTCGAGTCGCGGTCGGCGCGGGCGATTGCTATCCTGCCTCGGTGTTCGGTCTGTCCCGGGTTGCCGATATCGTCGCCCCGGCCAGGCTCGGACGGAGCTTCCGCTGGCTCCTCGTGGCGAACATCGTCACGAATGCCGGTGACGGAATCGCCCTGGCGGCCGGGCCCCTGCTTGTCGCCTCGCAGACGCGCGACCCGCTGCTGGTCTCCATGGCGCTGCTGAGCGAGTACCTGCCGGTCCTTCTGTTCGGAGTGGTCGGGGGCGCGATCGCTGATCGCTTCGACCGTCGCCGTCTGGTCGTCGCGGTGAACCTTGGACGCGCATTCGTCCTCCTGGTGCTCGCGACGGCGATCGCCACAGGCAACGTGAATATCGGCCTGGTGCTTATCGCCCTGTTCGTCCTCGGAACCGCCGAGACGTTTGCCGACGCCGCCAGCAGCACCCTCGTTCCAGGCCTGGTGGAGCGCCGTGACCTCGGCATTGCCAACGCCCGGATGCAGGGCGCGTTCCTTCTGACCAACCAGCTCGTAGCACCGCCGATCGGGGCATTTCTGTTCGCCTTCGGTATGGCCCTGCCGTTCGCGGCTAACGCCGCAGCCTTCAGCCTGGGCGCGGTCCTCGTCGCTCGCCTCGTTCGGACCGTACCGCGGACTGCCCCGACCAGCCAGTCAAGCCTCGCTGCTGACATGCGGGCCGGGATAAGATGGCTGGTCGGCCACCCGCCGATGCGAACGCTCGCCCTGACGATCTTCACGTTCAACGTCACGTACGGGGCGGCCTGGGGCGTACTCGTGCTCTACGCGGGCGATCGTCTCGGCATGGACGCCGTCGGTTTCGGTTTGCTGACCACGGCGATGGCCATCGGCGGGATCATCGGAACCGTCTCGTACGGGCGCCTCGAGCGACGGTTCTCGCTCGCCGACATCATGCGTGTGGGCCTGCTCATCGAGACTGGGACGCATCTGATCCTTGCCCTTACGACGATCCCGGTCGTGGCGCTCCTCACGATGGTCTTCTTCGGGGCCCACGCCTTCATCTGGGGAACGACATCGACGGTCGTCCGTCAGCGTGCCGTGCCCGATCCACTCTTGGGCCGGGTGACGGGCGTGTACCGGGTCGCGATCATGGGCGGGCTGGTCATCGGCACGCCAATCGGCGGCATCCTGGCGAGGTCGTTCGGGATCACGGCCCCATTCTGGTTCGCGTTTGTCGGATCCGGGCTGCTCGTCCTGATCCTCTGGCGCCGGTTCGGCTACATCGCGCACGACGCCGGCGGCCCTGTTTCCTAGACACGAGCCAGGAATGACAGGACGCGCTCGATCAGTAGCGCCGTAGCCTCAGGGTCGTACGAGGGGAGTGAGCTGTCCGCGAAGTAGTGCTGGTCGCCGGGGTACACGAACAGCTCGGCGTCATCGACGATAGCGACGATCTCGCGAGCGGCATCGATGTCGCCCTCACCCGCGAAGTACGGATCGCGATCCATGCCGTGGATCTGGACCGGGACGCCGTCGGGCCAGGGTCCGAACGCCCATTCGCCGCTGATCGGGATGCAGGAGTAGAAGAG
>JBDTOF010000001.1:0-2331 GCA_039933375.1 Chloroflexota bacterium | reverse complement strand
TTCAGGCGTCATGGGACCGACCGGTACCCAGGGCCTGGAGCGACGGGCGGAACGCCAGCGCAAAGAGAAGGATGACCGAGGCGCTGATACAGGCATCGGCAAGGTTGAACGTATAGAACCGGGTTGCACCGAGCCCACCATCCACGAAATCGACGACGTAGCCCAGCCGGAACCGGTCGATCGCGTTGCCGATCGCCCCCCCAAGCAGGAGGCCGAGCGTCAGCGTCATGAACGGACTGCTCCCCGACCGCGCATGCAGCACGACGATGAACGCGATCACGCCGAGACTGAGGATCGCGAACGGGATGACCTGGCCCCGGAACAGTCCGAACAGGGCGCCGTCATTCTCTGAGTAGATCAGTCGGACCAGGCCGTCGAGGAAGACCATGCTCCGGCCTCCGGAGAGCTCGTTTGCGATCCAGGCCTTCGATGCCTGGTCCAGAAGCACGATGGCCGCGACGATGCCGAGGAACTTCCTCCAGTGCGGCCGGCCGGCAGGCATCGCCATCAGCGCGGGACGGCGTTTGTGTCGGACCGCCGGATGGTGATCGTGACCGGGCCCGAGTCCACGGAGCAGATGGCGGTCGACCCGCCTGACGGGGCGTTCTCAACGACATCCGCCAGGGTCTCGGCTGCGACGGCGGCGAGGTGCTCCGCGACCGCCGGGGCCAGTTCGGTAACGTGCAGATCGATCCGGTCATCGAGCGCCAGGCCGGCCTCCTTGCGCAGATCCTGGATCGCACGCTGCAACTCGCGAGCGTCACCCTCGGCCCGCAGATCCGGGGTCAGCTCGGTGTCGATCACGACGACCAGTCCCTCGTCGTGGGCGACCGCCGTCCCGGGTCGCGGTGTCGCCATGATCTCGACCTCGTCAGGGGCCAGAGTCACGCCAGCCAGCGCGACGGAACCATCCGCCAGGATCTCGAACGCGCCGTCTCGTGCAGCGGCCATCACCGTGGGGATCGCCGCCCCGAGCCGTTTGCCAACCCGCGGCAGGAGGACCTTCACCCGACGTTCGACCAGCCCGGATTCGTCGCCGATGACCTCGACATGGCGGACGTTGACCTCCTCGGCGATGAGGGCCACCAGCGCCTCGAGCTCGTCGAGGTCGCCGCCCGGCAGAGCGAGCCACAGGCGGGCCAGCGGCTGGCGGACCTTGAGGTTCGCGGCGCCGCGCAGGGTCCGCGCCAGATCGACGGCTCGCCGGGCCACGGCCATCGCCTCCTCGAGCCGTTCGGACCGCAGATTCGCCAGCTCGGCGGTCGGAAACGGCGTCAGGTGGACGGAATGCGGTGCCTCCTGGTCGGCACCAAGGGCGAGGTTCCCGTACATCTCCTCGGCCACGAACGGCAGGATGGGGGCCGCGACCCGGGCGACGGCGAGGAGCGCAGTGTGGAGTGTCGCGAATGCGGCCGCCTGGTCGGCTCCCGAACCTCGCGAAAACCGCTTCCTCGACAGCCGCAGGTACCAGGTAGACAGATCGTCGATGAACCGTTCGATCTGGCGCGTGGCGCCGAGTGCGTCGAAGTCCCGCAATCGAGCCTCAACGGCGGCCGCCAGGCCGGCACTGCGCGACAGAATCCATCGATCCATCGGTGGCCGCTCGGCAGCGGGCGGATCGCCCGGGCCCGGAATCCAGCCGGTCAGGCGCGCATACGTCGTGAAGAAGGCATAGACGTTCCACAGGACCAGCAGGCGACGACGAGCGTCATCCGCGGCCTGCCAGCCGAACAGGATGTTGTCGTCCGGCCTCGAGGACATGTAGAGCCAGCGCATGACGTCGACGCCCATCCGCTCCGCGGCCTCGTCGAACTCGATGGCATTGCCCCAGCTCTTGTGCATCGCCCGGCCGTCCTCCGCGAACAGCGTCGCGTAGCCGAAGATGGTCTTGAAGGGCGCCTCGCGCCGGAGGACCGTGCTCATGGCCAGCATCGCGTAGAACCAGTTGCGGAACTGGCCGGGGAAGCTCTCGGTGACGAAGTCGGCAGGGAACCACCTGGACCAGTACTCGGGATCTTCGCGAAAGTGGAGGGTCGAGAACGGCACGATCCCGGCATCAAGCCACGGGTTGCCGACATCGGCGATTCGTTCTGCGCGCCCGCCGCAGGTGTTGCAGGCGATGACGACGGCGTCGATGTAGGGGCGATGTGGCGTATGGCCCTCGAATTGATCCCAGCCCTCGGTCGCCCGGTCTCGCAGCTCGTCTCGCCCGCCCATGACCTCGAAATCGCCACATTCGGCGCAGACGTAGATCGGCAGGGCCAGGCCCCAGTAGCGCTTCTTGCTGATCATCCAGTCGTGCATGTTCATGAGCCAGTCCAGCTCACGCTC